>DATJHU010000159.1:0-27481 GCA_035493715.1 Alphaproteobacteria bacterium
CGGCGACGCCGACATTGGAATCGAGCGTCCCGGTTGCGCGCCGAACCGCGTCCTCGACATGCGCCTGGATACGGGAATCGACCGTCGCCGCGATGTGCGCGCCGGGCGCCGCATGGCGCGCGAGTCCGGCGGCGAATTGCGGCGCGGTGAACGGAAACGGCCGGCGTATGACGGCCACCGGCGCCTCGGCCGCTTCGCGTGCCCGCGTCGCGTCGAATGCGCCCGCTTTCTCCAGCCGCGCCAGCAGGCGGTCGCGGGCGTGGGTCGCGATTTCGGGATGGCGGTCGGGCCTGCGCGCGGTCGGCGACTGCGGCAGCGCCACCAGCAGCGCCGCCTCCGCATCCGTCAGCCGCGCCGGCTCCTTGCCGAAATAGGCCAGGCTGGCGGCGCGCACGCCCTCGATGTTCCCACCGAAGGGCGCCAGCGTCAGATAGATGCCGAGGATCTCATCCTTGGAGTAGCGCTGCTCCAGCTGCGCGGCGCGGACGATGTCGTGCAGCTTCCCGAGCACACTGCGCCGGTGCGGCTCCAGCAGACGCGCCACCTGCATCGTGATGGTCGAGCCGCCCGAGACGATATGACCGTGCCCGACCCACTGCCCGGCCGCACGTAGTAGCGCGCCCGGATCGATGCCCGGATGCGAGCGGAAATGCTTGTCCTCCGCCGCCAGCAGCATGTCGACATAGCGCGGCTCCACCTGCTCCAGATCGGTGCGCAGCCGCCAGGTGCCCTGTCGTGTCGTGAACGCCCTGAGCAGCACGCCGTCGCGCGACACGACCTCCGTCGAGGCCTCGCGATAGCGCGTCATGTCGGGCGGCAGTGCCCAATCGAGCGCCGCCACCAGGCCGACGGCCGCTGCCAGGCCGCCGGCGATCTGGAGGGTTCGCCGCCTCACTATTTCCCGGCGATCGAGACCGCGCCAACGTCGGTGCGGGCCATGACCGGCGGGCGGTACATGTCCTGGACCACGGCGGCCGGCAGGGTGAAGTGGCCCGGCGTCACAGACCGCACGACATAGGCAAGGTTGAAGCTTTCCGGATCGGTCTTGTCCTCATCCTCGTCGTCATCGCCGCCGCGTGGCTGCTCACCCCCGAGATCGAAGGCGGCGACGAAACGGTCGTCGCGCTTCTGCGAACTCTTGGTCGGGCTGATCCCGCCGAGCCAGGGGAAGCCGTTGTCGGCGTCATGGCGCTTGGGCGGAACAACAGCCTCCAGCTCCCACCCGGCCGGCAGCATGTCGACCAGGATCGCCTGGTGATAGGCATGGTCGCCGCTCTTGCCCGACAGATGCACCATCAGCCGCTGGTTCTGCTTGATCGCCGACAGATCGACCGGGCTGCCGTCCATGGCGGTCACCGTCTTGGTGATCGTGACCCCGTTTGCCATCGCCGACGGCGCGACCGTCGGAACGCCATACTGGGTCACCGTACGGAAGACTTGGGCCTGCCCCTTGTTCTCGATCGCATAGCCGGCGGTTATCGCCTTCTCATCGGGCCGCAGCGTGACCGGCGGGGGTGTCGGCGACACGGCGGCATGGTTGACCGAGAGCGCGATCGGCCCGCCCTTGGACAACAGCGTCGCGGCCGCGACGGAAAGCCAGGCCTGTTCCTGGGTCGTCAGATAGTCGGTGCGGTTCTCCTGTTCCTCCAGCTTTGCGCTGAGGCGCGCGACCCTCGCATTGTCTCCGATCTCCGTCATCAGGGTCAGCATCAGGGCGATGTCGCGGATCGGGCTGCGATAATAGTCGCCGGCCCAGTTCCAGATGCGCGGCTGGTTCGTGACCTCGCGCTCGGCCGCGCTCAGCAGATGCTCCGACCGCGCCTTGTCGCCCATCAGAGCGAGGGCCGCGCCGAGCTGCGCCTTGGCCGCCGGCTCCATCCGCTCGAACTCCGTGTCGTGCAGATAGCGCAGCTCGCTGATGTCGGCCCGCTTGACGCGCGCCAGCACATAATCGGCATAGGCCTTGCCGGCCACGACCGGATCGTTGCGGGACTTCGTATCGAGCGGCAGCCAGAAGACGACCGTCCGCCAGCTTCCGCCGTTTTCATAGTGATCCATGCCCTTATAGGCGCGCTCGAGCGCCTCGTCGGGGACGGCATAACCCTTGGTCTTGGCGCGGGCGAGGAAGTCCACGATATAGGCGCCGAGATAGGGGGTGGCCAGCCGATCGCCCAACCGCCACAGGCCGAAACTGCCGTCGCTGTCCTCGCGCTCCAGCAGCTGGTTGATCGCCGTCTGCACCCGCATGTGCTCGTCATCCGGCGCGACCTTCCCCGAGGCAAGCTTCAGATCCTCGAGATAGACCAGCGGCATGGCCTCGCTGGTCAGCTGTTCAGAACAGCCATAAGGGTACCGGTTCAGCGCCTCGACCAGGCCCGGCAGGTCGATGCCGCGCAAGGTCGAATAGCCGATCGTCACCTTGCCGGTGCCCGGCAGGAACGCCTTCAGCACCGCGGGGTCCACCGTATAGCCCTCGCCCGGCTGCTGCGTCGCGACGGTGGCGAGCGTCAGCGGGAAATGCGCCGGCCGAACCTGGATCGGCCAGGAATGGTCGATCTTGAGCTTGTCCGGCCCGGTGAGCGTCAGCGCCACGGTGCCGATGCCGGGATCGCCGCCGGAGATCGGGAAAGTCTCGATCTTCTGCTGCGCCGCCGCCAAGGTCATGTCCTCGTCGACCGCCGGCGCGGTGACCGCGCCGCTCGCCGCGATATGAATGTGATAGCTGCCGGCCGCCCCTTCGACATTGTTGACCAGCAAGGTCATCCTGGCGTCGTCCTTGGGCGCCAGGAAGCGCGGCAGGCTGATCTCGGCCACGACCGGATCGCGCACCGGCATCATCATGTCGGCATGCCCCATGCCGGACGTACCGAACGCCACGGCCATGAGCCTCAGCCCGCCGTTGAAGTCCGGCAGGTCCAGCGGGATCACCGCCTTGCCCGACGAATCCAGCTTCACGAGGCCCGAGAAGAGCGCGACCGTCTTGGTCGGCACCACGGACAGTCCGGCGCCGCCGGCATCGCCGCCCTGGCGTATCTCGCCGGTCTCACCCTCGTTGCCGTCGATCAGATGGGCGTAGTCGTCGCGGATATCGACCGCGAGACGGCGCTTGCCGAAATAATAGCTGTTCGGATCCGGCGACTTGAACTTGGTAAGCTGCAGGATGCCCTCATCGACCGCCGCCAGCGTCACATAGACGGCCTCGCCTGAGCCGGCGCCGGTCACAGCGATCGGAACGTCCAGCTTGCCGCGCGGACGGGCCACGGCGGGCGCGCCGATGGCGACGTTCAGCGTCCGGTCCTGCATGTCCAGCGGCACCCAGGCGACACCGACCGCGCGCAGCGGCGCATGGCCCTCGGCCGCGGATTGCGGACGATAGAGATTGGCGATCACATAGGCGCCCGGCCCCCAATCGGCAGACGCCTCGATATCGACCGTCTTGCCCTCGGCCGGAACCGAGACCGTCTTGGTCTGGAAGACGCGGCTGGAGGCGACGGTCAGCAGCACCTCGCCGGCGAAGGGGGGCTTGATCTTGATATGCGCGGTGCCGCCCGCCTTCACCGGCCCGCCGTCCAGCGCCAGCGACACTTTTTCGGGTGCCGGGTTCTCCTCGCTGCTGACCAGCCAGCCGGCATGGACCATGACGCTGGACACGACATGGGTCTCCGGATCCATCGCGTCGATGCGATAGCGGCCCCATTCCAGCGGCGGCGTTTCGATGACGCCGGGCCTGTCCCCGGTCAGCGCTATGCTGCCTTCCAGGACCGGTCGCTCGCGCGTCACGCGCTTCCATTCCCAGCGGCCGCCGTCGGAGTAGTAGTTGTAGTTGTCGATCAGCGCGACGACGCGATAGTCGAGCCGCTGCCGCGCGATCTTCTGTCCGTCCGGCTGAAACAGGGCGACCTCGATACGCGCCTTCTCACCCTCGCCCACCTGGTTGTTCGAAGCGGTGGGACGCAACCCCAACAGCACCGGCGTCAGCTGCACCGGCAACTGGACCTGGTTGTCGGTCGTCCGGCCGCCCGGCTCGACCACGGCGATGTCGATGGTCGCCTTCAGCGGCAGCGACGTCTCCGGCATCTTCAGCTTCGTCGGATCGAGCACCGCCTCGCCCTTGCCGTCGGCGTCCATGGCGGCGATCGTCAGATCCTGCGGCTCGCTTTGCAGGCGGTCATCGGCCAGACCGAAATGCCAGCCCTTCTCGGGCACCGGCGATGGATTGGGCTCGAATGTCAGATGCCCCTCGGCCGCCAATCCGGCGGCCGGCGCGCCGAACAGATAGCGGGCGTCGATCTTGATCGTCGCCGGCGCGTCGGGCAGCAGCACCTTCGCGTCGGTCGTCAACGCAACCTTCAGGCGCTGCGGCACGAAATCCTGGACCTGGATATCGGCCTGCCCGATCACCGCCTTGTCGCCGGCGAGCGTCGCCTCCAGGTGCCAGCCGCCGCGCGGCGCGGTCGGGCTGAGCTGGATCTGCTGGACGATGCCGCCGACCTCGTTCGGGTCCAGGCGCCAATGCCCGGCCTCGACCCCGTCAGGCCGCTTCAGAACCAGCGCGATCGGGGTCGGCTTCGCCGCCTTGCCGATGCGATCGCGGACCATGCCGGTGACGTCGATCGTTTCGCCCGGCCGGTAGATGCCCCTGTCGGTATAGAGGAAAGCATCGACCGCGCTGGCCTCTTCCCGCCCGTCGATCCCCTGGTCCGACAGGTCGAGCGCCGGCTTGTTGAGCTCGATCGCGCTGAAATCGTCGCCCAGATAAGCCATCAGCATACGCGGCGAGAGCGCCGCCTTGCCCCGCGTCAGTCCCGCGTTGAACACGACCTGCCCGTCGCCGTCGCTCTTGCCCCGGCCGAGTTCGTCATTGTTGGTCGCAATCAGCGACACCTCCGCCCCTGAGACCGGCTTGGCCGTCTTCAGCGAGCGGACGAAGACATGGAGCCCGTCCTGCCCGGCGAAGCTGGTGATCATGAGGTCGGTGTCGAAGATCCAGCGCTGCCGCTGCTCCTGGTCCATATAATCGTCGCGGCTGCGCGCCTCGCTTTCGCCGGGGGCCTTCACGCGCTCTATAGTGACGCTATAGGCGCCCGGCTTGCGCGGGGTCAGCACGTCGGCGATGGGGAAGCCGGTGATCACACGTTCGTTCAGCCGCTTCTTGACCGACAGGACGCCGCTCCAGACCGGGACGGCGATGGTGCTGACGCTCTTCCCCGTCTCCTCGTCATACTCGCCTTCGCGATCCTGATAGGACCGGCCAAGTTCGGTGCGCGCCAGGATGCGGTCGCCGATGCGCTCCACCGTGACCTTGACCTTGTCGACATTCACCGTTTCGATCGGCATGCCGCGCACCTGGTCGCGCGACAGGATGAAACCGGAATCCGCGAAGCCGACATGCGCCGGCATCTCGCCGAAGGAAACCGGCACGGTCTCAGGCGTGAGGCTGGCCGGCCCGTTTTCCGACGGCAGGCCCTTGGCGATGGTGACGGAGTAGTGTTTCTCGAAGGACAGGCCGCCGATGCAGAGCCGGTTGCCGTTCGGCTGCAGCGACACCTTCGCCGCCGGGTCGATGCGTACGAAATCCTCGTAATGGGTCGTGGGCGCCGTGCTGAGCCGCCTGGAGAAGGTCAGACAGGCCTGCGGGGCCGAGGCGCTGGTGTCGAGCTTGAGGCCGGTGAAGAACATTGTCCCGGCTTCAGCCGCCGGCTTGGCGCGATTCGCCGCCGTGCCCGAAACCGGCGTCGGGGCCGTATCGGAGCTGTTACCCGACGAGGAGCCGCTTTCGGCGGTCGGCGTGCCGCCTTGCCGCCCGTGCCAGATGCCGAACGCGACAGCGCCGGCGCCGATGACAAGAATTGCCAGGACGAGAATACGCCAGCGAGCCATTGCAGCCCTCCCTTGAATGATTAGTTACATTCTACGGCGGCAACCGCGGTAAAACGAAGACGGAAAACGGCACGCATCCCACCGAAAACGCAGATCAGGCAGGCGTTTGCGGCAGCTTGATTCCGTAGAGCTCCGCACAGTTGTCGCGAAGGATCCAGGCCTTCTCCTGCTCGCTGAGCATCCCGGTCTGTGCGCGCAGCAATTCCTGGCTCCAGGGCCAGGTGGAATCGCTGTGCGGGAAGTCGTTCGCCCACATCAGCCGGCGCGGATTGACCATGCCGGTCAGGCGGAACGCGACCCAGTCATCCTGGAACGTCAGGTAGATATTCTCGTGGAAATATTCGCTGGGCAGCTTCTTCATGTCGCCCATCTTCATCCAGAAGCGGTGGCGCTTGTAGCCATGGTCCATGCGATAGGCGAAATGCGCGGCCCATCCCGCGTCAGCCTCGACGCAGACCATCTTCAGCTCGGGGTTGCGCTCGAACACGCGGCCCCAGATGAAGACGCCGATCAGGTCCTGGATTGATTTCAGCAGTGAAATCGCGGCGTTCTGCGGCGGACCGCGATGGGTGGACAGGCGCTCACCGGCCTTGCCGACGCTATTGGCGCCATCAGACCGGCTGGTCAGGATATGGAAGCTGATCGGCATCTGAAGCTCGACCGAGGCCCGCCACAGCGGGTCGAAGCGCGCATCGTCATAATCGAATTCGGTCGCCGGGTTGCCGGGCATCATCACGCCCCGCATGCCCATCTCCTTCAGCTTGCGGAAATCCTCGATTGCTTCCTCGACCGAGCGCACCGCCGTCTGGCCGAGGCCGATCAGCCGATCCGGGGCGCCGGAGATGAATTCTTCCTTAAGCCAATGGTTGTAGGCCCACATGCAGGCCTGCTTGTAGTCGGCGTCGGGATGGTTGCAGAGGACCATGCCGACGGAAGGATAGATGACCTCCGCCGCCAGCCCGTCCTTCTCCTGGTCCAGGATGCGGGCGTTGGGTTCCCAGCCGCCTTTATGCAGGTCGCTGAATCGGGTCTCGCCGCGCTTGATATCGCGTGGATCGATGCCTGCCGCCGCGACGATCCCCATCGGCACGGTTCCGGGCAGGCCGTCGATCACGAAGGCATCGCCGCCGTCACCCTCGGTCAGCACGTGGGGCGCACGATCGCGATATTTTGGATCGATGCGGTCGACATAGCAGTGCGGAGGCTCGGTGATGTGCGAATCCGCCGAGATCAACCCCTTCGGCAACGCGCTGTTCGCGCCGTCCGCGGCCGCGATGCTGTCCAGAATCGGATTGCGAATGTCGTCCATGCCTTCCCCCTTGCTCCGGACCCGCAATTTCCGCTGGGCCGAAGGCATCATTGATCCGCGACAGGCCGGATTCAAGTTCGCTGAAGCGACACGTGAATTGATGCGTGAATCCGCGATATCGGCACGTTAGCATTGCCGAAAGCTTTTACCGGAGGACTGCAATGCTGATCTCGCGCGCTGGATTTCTCCGCGGCCTAGCCGCCGCCACCGCAACGCTGCCCCTGACTGCCCGCGCCACGCCCGCCGAGATCGACAGCCTCGGCGCTTTCCAGTTGGACGGGCGGATCGACGGGGCGAAGCCATGGACGGCGATCCCCGGGACCGGTGCGGCGCCGCTGCGCTTTGCCGTGATCGGCGACAATACCGGCGTCGCCCGACCTGGAGTGTTCGACCAGGCCATGGTCCAGATCAGCTGGTTGAAACCGGATTTCATCCTGTCGGTCGGCGATCTGATCGAGGGCTACACGCAGGACAGGGCGCGGATCGCTCGGCAATGGGCAGCGATCGACCGTTCGATCGCGAAGGCCGGCGTGCCGTTCATCCACACGCCCGGCAACCACGACATCGACAATGAGGAAACCTACGCCGCATGGATCGAACGCCACGGCACCGGCTATTACGCCTTCCGCTACAAGGGCGCCCTGTTCCTGATCCTGAACACCGAGGATCCAGTACAGCCTCTGCCGCTTAAGGTCACCAAACAGATCAACGACATGGTCGATCTGATGGCCCAGGATCCCGACAAGGCCGAGAAGTCCATGAACGACTATCTGGGACAGCGTAGGTCCGGCGCGCGCAAAGACACCGACGCCGAAGCGGAACGCGCCAATATCAGCGACAAGCAACTCGGCTTCATCCGCGACACGTTGGCCCGCAACCCGAATCCCGCCTGGACCTTCGTGGTCATGCACAGGCCGGCGTGGAAGATGGCAAGCCCTGCCTTCGCCAAGATCCAGGCTATGCTGGGCACGCGGAACTACACCGTGTTCGCGGGCCACACCCACTACTTCACCCACGAAGTGCTGGACGGGCACGACCTGATCAACATGGGCACGACCGGCGGATTCAAGACGCAGGACGGGCCGGGTACCCTCGACCACACGATGCTGGTGACGCTGGGGCCGCAGGGACCGTCATTCGCCAACACTCGGCTAAACGGACTGATGAACGTGGCCGGGGAGACCGGCCAGGTCAGGGCCTACTAAGCCGCGGCTAGCCAGAGCTCGGAAAGGCCGGACTCGACCTCCGCCGGCCGGTCGAGGCGGCAAAGCCGGGCCTTGGCGGCACGCCGCGCCTCATGCGTCTCGGGCCAGGGCGCACGCTCGACATACCAGCCGAGATGCTTGCGGAAGATCTTCAGGCCAAGCGCCTCGCCATAGAAGGCGAGGCTGTCGCGGAAATGCGCCAGCGCAATCTCCAACCGCGCCTCCGGGCCTGGTTCGGGCGGGGCATTGGTCCCGTCTAGATCGGCCTGGATTGCGGCGGCGACCCAGGGCTGGCCATAGGCGCCCCGGCCGATCATCACTGCGTCCGCTCCTGACTGCTTCAGCGCCGCGCGCGCCGTCGCCGCGTCCTGCACGTCGCCGTTGACCGCGACGGGCAGGCTGGTAGCCGACTTGACCTTGGCGACGGCCGACCAATCGGCCTCGCCGGTATAGAATTGCTGGCGTGTACGGCCGTGCACAGTGACCGCCTTGATCCCGGCGCGCTCAGCCCGCCAGGCAAGTTCCGGCGCGTTCTTCGAAGCGTCATCCCAGCCCAACCGCATCTTGAGCGTCACGGGACGGTCGGTCGCGTCGACCGCCGCCTCGAGCAGGGACTGTGCGTGGTCCAGGTCGCGCATCAGCGCAGAGCCCGACGCGCAGCCCGTCACCTCCTTGGCGGGACAGCCCATATTGAGGTCGATCACATCCGCGCCGGCCGCCTGGGCCATCCTCGCGCCCTGGGCAATCCAGCGCGCGTCGTGGCCGACAAGCTGGATGACCATCAAAGGCAGCCCGTCGCCAACGGCCGCGCGACGCATAACGTCGGGCCGGCCACGCGCCAGCTCGGCGCATGCCACCATCTCGGTCGCGACATAGGCCGCGCCCAGGCGCGACGCAGCGCGGCGGAACGGCAGGTCCGTCACGCCGGTCATCGGCGCGAGCAGGACATTGCCGCCGACCGTGACATCGCCGATCTGCAAGGTGCCGTTCATCGCCGCGTTGTGATCCTTTCGGGCAAAAGAATCCAGTCTGGCCCGGAATGGCCGATATTGATAAAATCCTCGGCAATAAACGGCGCGTATAGAGCCGGCAGACCGAACGCGTGCATTCGGCTTCCCGTCAGGACCTTATTTGCGGAATTCGAAGCCGAACATGATCATCAACCTGATTGCCGACGACAGCGTCGCCTCCGCCCCGCCGGGATTTGTCGCCACGATCCAGGCCGCCGCCGCGATCATGGAGCAGACATTCACCAACAACATCACGATCAACATCCGGTTCGGCTGGGGATCGTTCAACGACACGGAGATGTCGAACTTGCAGGGCGCGACCGGTGCGGAAGCGATGTACACATCCGCGACCCTGCAGAGCTATGCCACGGTCAAGCAATGGCTGACTGCGGCCGCTACATCGAAGGCGGACCAATCGGCTGTCGCTTCGCTGCCCGCGAGCAGCAGCGCCCTTCCCAACCCCTCCGGCTTCGTGGCGGTGACGAGCGCTGAACTGAAAGCGCTGGGGCATTACAGCGGCCCGGATACGCTGGATGGAGCTATCGGTTTCGGCACGGCCTCGACCTCGGATTTCTGGCTGGGCGCGGCGATGCACGAGATCGCGCACGCAATGGGCCGCGTTTCCGGCTATTCGCTTCCGAACTACGAGGATCTCCTTGACCTGTTCCGTTATTCGGGCGCCGGAACCTATCAATGGGTGGGTGGCCAGCCCGCCTATTTTTCGGTCGATGGCGGCGTCACCGACCTCGCCAATTTCAGCACGGTCAGCGATTACGCCGATCTGGCCAACGACAGCCTGACGCCCAACGACCCATTCGATGCGTTCGTCACCGCGACGTTCCTGACGCCTGTCGACAGGACGATCATGGACACCATGGGTTTCGCCGTCCGCAATCCGACGGTGCTGAGCGGCGGGCAGAGCCAAACAGTGAGCAGGGCAACCTTGAACCACGCGGTTGCCTTCGCCGGTGGTATGCTGACCGTCGCCGACGGCGGCACGACGGCCGACACGATCGTCGCAAGTGGCGGAATCGAAAGCATTGGATCGGGGGGACGGGCGCTGCGGACGGTCATATCGAGCGGCGGCCAGCAGACGGTCTTGGGTTTATCGTTCCGCGGCACGATCCTGGACGGTGGCTCGGAGGTCGTGAGCGGGGGCGGCAGCACGATTTCCGCGCAGGTCGATGGGAGGCTCGACGTCTTGTCCGATGGCACGGCCCGGGCGACGGTTATTCTCGCCGATGGTGGCCTGGCCGTCGGTGGCGGCGGACAAAGCTTTGGTGCCTCCATCACCTCAGGCGCCACAATGACCGTCTCCGGCGGCGCGGCCGGCGGCACCAACGTCGCGAGCGGCGGAAGCCTTGACATCGTCAGCGGCGGCGGCGTCTCGAACACGACCGTTTTAAACGGCGGCCTCGCCACGGCTTTGTCCGGCGGCACGCTTGGGAGCACGCATGTGCTGAGCGGCGGCGAATTGGTCTATGCCGGCGGCGCGGTTTCCGGAACGCGTTTCGACAGCGGCGCCAAGGAAGCGATCGTGTCCGGTGTCACGGTCAGCCGAGTCACTGCCGCCAACGGCGTGACGCTAACCGTCTCCTCGGGCGCGACCGCCGATATCGTTCTGCTGAGCGGCGGCACGGCCATTGCCGGTGCGGGCGCGACAATCGATCAGCGCGTGCGCTTCGTCACTGGCAATTCCGAGATGACGATTGCTTCGACGACCCACTTCTCAGCCGGAATTTACGGCTTCGGCAACAGCGATACGCTCGACCTCTCCGACTTCGCCTTCAGCGGCGCGGAGAAACTGACATTCGTCGAAGGCGCCAACAATGTCTGGGGAACGCTCGTCGTGACTGATGGCGCATTACGATTCAAGGTGACGCTGTTCGGGCAATACACGGCCGCCGGCTTCCACCTTGCCGGCGATGGCGCAGGTGGGACAGCGATAAGGTACAACGCCCCCGTCGGCGCCATGCCGGATATTGCCAGCACGGCAACCACTTAAACACCAGACATCCGTCTATGTGAGGCCGACGGAAGCCAGCCGTCAGATCACAGCAGAGTCGCGTTCAGCGTTATCTCGGCGTTCAGGACCTTGGAGACAGGGCAGCCCTTCTCGGCATTGCCCGCCAGCTCGCGGAACTTTGCCTCGTCCAGACCGGGCACCTTGGCCGTCAGGGTCAATGCGGACTTGCTGATCTTGAAGCCCGTACCGTCCTGGTCGAGCGAGACCGCGGCCTCGGTCGAAAGCTCTTCCGGCGTGAAGCCTGCGGCCTGAAGCTGGAAGGCCAGCGCCATGGTGAAGCAGCCGGCATGTGCGGCGGCGATCAGCTCCTCCGGGTTGGTGCCGAGCTCGGATTCGAAGCGGGTCTTGAAGGAATAGGGCGTATGCGAAAGGGCGCTGGACTGGGTCGTCAAATCGCCGGTGCCGTCCCGGCCCGTGCCGTGCCAAACGGCCTGAGCTTTGCGAATCATCATCGTTCTCCTGGTGGGTTCAAGAAACAGAAATCGGTCGGAAATTCACGAGATCGCGGGCGGATCGCTGGCCGGGAAGCTTTCCTCCAACGCTTCGTCCAGTTCGCGGTCCAACCGATCGTCGTCGCCGGATTCCGACAGCCAGCGGGCGATATTCGACGCGTAGACCTCGGTCGAACGGCGCGCCTCGGGTTCTGTCGCCAGTCCGTGGCCCGGCGTCTCCGATACGAAGCCGGGGCAGCCCATCTCCGGGTTCCAATTGTAGTCGGCGAAATGATGGAAGGTGGATTGGGCGATTGCCCTGCCGCCGGCGGCTGAGCGTTCGAAAGCGACCGCGATACTGAAGGTCGCGGCCGTGACCTTGCTGATCCCGGTAGCGATTACACGGGCGCTATCATCGCCTGCCGGTTTGCCGACCGCGCCCTCGTGCGGATGGGCCGGCAGATAGCGAATGATGCCCCCGGGCGCGGCCGGATCCCGCAGCACGGGGTGCGGCGCACCGACAGCATAAATCTCCTGATAGTCGCCGTTGGCGCCGGAATGATAGTTGGGCCAGGAGATTCCGGTCGTGTAGCAATCATCGATCCGATGCCGCGCCGGATCGGGCTCCAGGTTCTTCGAATGGAAGTGGTGCGCCGCACCGACGCCGCCCAGCGCGCAGACCGACGAGCCGAGGTCCATATGATCGCGGGTCACCATCAGGCCGCCGCCGCGCCGACGGAATTGCGAGATGCCGTCGCAATCCTCAATAGTCAGGCCTTCGCCGACATCGACAGCGAATAGCCACAGCTGGTTGAAGTCCGATTGGTGAAGGGTCGACAGGACAGCGTCGGGTTTACCCAACGGGTCACGGTCGCGCGCCGTGATATCGAAGAGAGGATTGCCGTCCCTGTCGCACAAGTTGGCGAGGCAGTCGGCAAGCAGGCTGAAACGGCCGATATGCCAATCGTTCTCGGTGAACGGAATCGTGGTCTGGAGCAATATCTTGGCAGGCGGGTTCATAGCGGGATTCCTGGTCGAGCGGACGGACCATGCCTATAATGGTGGAGGGCCCGTGCGTCTTGAAGGAGGCACGCATCCGATGCGCGAAATTGCGTTCGCCTTGCCGCCTTACAAACCGCGCAGCCGTGCATAGCGCTCCATATGGAACGCGGTGTCGCCGAGCGATTCCGCCAGAGCCCTGACCCGCTTCAAATAAAAGCCCAGGTCGAAATCGTCGGTCATACCGATGCCGCCATGAAGCTGGATCGCCTCGGCGGTCGCGTGCTTGGCGATCTCGCCCACCCGCGCCTTGGCCAGGCTGACCATCTCCGCCGCCTTTGCGCCGCCCGCGTCGAAGGTTATGGCCGCCTTGAGTGTGACCGACCGCGCCACCTCAAGATTGCCGAAGAGAATCGCAGCGCGGTGCTGCAGCGCCTGGAACTCGCCGATCGGGCGGCCGAACTGAACGCGGGTCTTCAGATACTCGACCGTGCGGTCGAAGGCTTCCTGCGCCGCGCCCAGCATTTCAGCGGCCAGGTGCAGGCGGCCGATATCGTAAATGCGATCGAGCAAGGCGGCAGGGCCGACGACAGCCTCCGCCTCAGCCTCGTTCAAGGTCACTGCGACCACAGGATCGCTATCGACGCCCAGATGCGCATCGATCGTCACGCCGGCCGCGCCCGCATCGACCAGGAACAAGGTCGGAGTTCCGTCGAGACGTGCCGAGACGATCAGCTTGGATGCAATATTGCCGCCTATGACCGCGCATTTGCGGCCGATCAGCCGGAACCCGGCTCCATCGCGCACGGCCTCGGTCGTCAGAGCATCCGGGTTGTGACGCGCGGTTTCTTCCGCGGCGAGCACCACAACGAGGCCGGACGCGATCCGTGGCGAAAGCGATGCTTTCAACGCGGCGTTGTCGCCAAGCGCGACCGCGGTTGCAGCCATCACAGCGCTCGCTACAAACGGTCCGGCCGCGAGGCTGCGCCCCATCATTTCGGCAACCTGACACCCAGCGACCGCGCCCAGGCCAGAACCACCCTCGTCCTCCGGGATCAGCAAGCCCGGAAGGCCGAGTTCGACCATCCCGTCCCATTCCCCCCTGGCCTGGGCGGCAAGGTCGCGTGCATCCCGGCGGGCGCGCAATTTCTTCAGCGTGTCGGCTTCGGCGAAGAAGCGGCCGGCGCTCTCGCGCAGCATCTTGGCGTCTTCGTCGAGCAACAGAGTCGTGGCCATCGATCAGCCTCCCGGCAGTTCGAGGACGCGCTTGGCGACCACGTTCAGTTGGATTTCGGATGTACCTCCACCGACCCGGTTGGGCAGCGCGGCAAGCCAGTCGACGGCCTGCCGCGCGTCCGGCCCCTCGAGGTCCAATCCGGCGGTACCCAGCACGGACAGCATGAGTTCATGGCGTTTCACGGCAAGCTCGGTCGCCAAGTATTTGAGCATAGAGGATTTTGCACCGAGCGAAACACCGGCCATCGCCTCGTCCTGATATCGTGCGACCATCGTGTCGAACGCGGCAAGCTCCATGTCCAGCGCAACGATCTGGGCGCGCAGCATCGGTTCAGCCTGGATCGCCTTGCGGCCGAGATGCTGAAGCGCGAAATCGATCAGCGGCGTTGGCTGGCCGGTCCGCATCGCGCCGATCATCGCGCGTTCGAACAGCAGCAGATATTTGGCCACGTCCCAGCCGCGGCCCCGGGTGCCGACCAGATTTTCCTTCGGCACGTGCACATCGTCGAAGAACACCTGCGAGAAATGCTCGCCACCGGACAGCATCTTGAGCGGCGAGGCGGAAACACCGGGACTGCGCATGTCGATCAGCAGGAAGCTGATCCCCTCGTGTCGGGGTTTGTCCGGATCGGTCCGCACCAGGCAGAAGATGGCGTCGGCCTTGTGGCCGTAGGACGTCCAGATCTTCTGGCCGTTGACAACGAATTCGTCGCCGACGCTCTCCGCGCGGGTCTTCAGGCTGACCAGGTCGGATCCGGCATTAGGTTCGGAATAGCCCTGGCACCACCACACTGCGCCGCGCACGATGTCCGGCAGATATTGCCGCTTCTGTTGCTCGGAGCCGAAGCGGAGAAGCGCCGGCCCCAGCATCCAGATGCCGAGGCTGGTCAGTGGGGCATGCGCTTCGATCCGCGCCATCTCCTCGCGCAGGATCGCGCCCTCGGCCGGCGACAGGCCGCCACCGCCATATTCGCGGGGCCATTCCGGCGCGGTCCAGCCCCGTGCCGCCATCCGCTCCAGCCAGGCGCGCTGCGCGTCATCCTTGAAGCGCCAATTGCGGCCGCCGAAGCAATGATCGCCCTCCGCCATCGGGCCACGCTTTTCAGCTGGGCAGTTTTCCGCCAGCCAGGCGCGCGCCTCGGCGCGAAACGCTTCGCTCATTCCCGTCCCCTAAAAACCATAATGCGTTATAATTATCGAGCATTCACCGCCTCGGCAATCCCTTCCCATTCGCTATAACGGCTTATAGGGTGGCAACCATGATGATGCGAACCCGGGAATTGCAGAAACACGCGCGTCGACGCGCGATTTTGGACGCGGCGCGCGCATTGATCCTGGAGGACAAGGCACGCGACTTCTCCATGCCCGAACTGGCCGAGAAAGCCGGTGTCAGCCTGGTCACACCCTACAACCTGTTCGGGTCCAAATCGCACATCCTGCTGGAAGTCGTTCGCGAAGATATCTTTGAACCCGTTCAGGCGATTGGCGAATTGACGTGCGACAGCCTGGGCGACTGGATCGCCGAACTGTCGGCGACACTGGCGCGGATCTACTACCGCAACCGCCATTTCTATCGCCGAATGATCGTCACTCTGGTCGCCCAGGAAAACGCCGAGGTACAGCGGGAAAGCCTCTCCCTGAACTACAGCCTGTTCGAAACCGTGCTGAGCCGGCTGGCCGCACAGAAGAAGATCGCTGCCGCCGTTTCCGTTTCGACGCTGGCCAAGCATGTGGTCCACGGCGTCAGTGGCGCGCTGCAGGAGCGGCTGATGGAGCGCGGGTCGGAACAGGCCCTGCGCGACGAGATCGAGATGAGCCTGCTCCTGGTGCTGGATGGCATCGCCTGCCCGGTCGACCGGGCGCAGATCGTCCAGCGCATCGAGAGCTTGGACAAAACGCGGACCGCAGCCGCCCTCTGATCGCGGCACATTGCGGCTCGGCACTATAATGCATTATGAAAATCGGGCGCCGGCACGGTGCGGGATGCAATTGGGGAAGGTTCATGTCGGTTCTGGATGAACTCGATCAGATCAGGTCGTACCTGTCGATGCCGGGACAGCCGTTCGAGCTTGTCGACGAGACGGTTGGGGGTATCGCGCTCAAGGTCTACCGTCATCTACCGCCCAATCTCAGCCACTTCATCGTCCAGGCCGCGGCCTTTGGCGACCGCACCTTCATCGTCAATGGCGAGCGCCGGCTGAGCTATGCGCAGGCCATCGGAGAGGCCGCCGGACTCGCGAATCTGCTCCGTGAACGTTATGGCGTCGGGGCTGGCGTGCGGGCCGCTGTCGCGATGCGCAATTCGCCGGAATGGATCATCGCGACACTGGCGATCCTGCTGGCCGGTGCAACCGCCGCACTGATCAACAGCCGCGGCAGCGCAGATGAGATGGCCCACGCGCTTGCCGATACCGAGTGCAGCCTTGTGATTGCCGATCGCCGCCGATCCGATGCGCTGGCTGGCCGCTTCTACGGCCGGACGCTGCTGGCTATCGACGGTGGCTTCGCCGACGAGAACGGCACGAGGCTGGCCATCGTACCGGCACAGGCCGTCCCTTCCGCCGCGACGCTGAACGATCCGGCGCTGATCCTGTTCACCTCTGGCACGACTGGCAGGGCGAAAGGTGCGACCCTGACCCATCGCGGAGTCGAGTTCTTCCTGTTCGGGATGCGCCATAACGGTGCAGCCTATCTAGCGCGCGCGGCAAAGGCGATGGGCACCGATCCCGCCACGCTGGCCGCCTCAATGCCGCAGCAGGCGACGCTGGCGATCTTTCCACTGTTCCATGTCAGCGGAGCCTCGGCAATGCTGCTGGGCGCGGTAATGAACGGCAGCAAGATGGTCATTATGGACCGTTGGAATGCGGCGGATGCGCTGGCGCTGATCGCGAAGGAGCGGATCACGATGCTGCAGGGGCCACCCTCGATCTTCTGGGACGTACTGGCCTGCCCGGACCTGCCTTCGATAGATATCAGCTCGGTCACCAATGTCGGCATCGGCGGCCAGGCGACTCCGCCAAACTTGCTGGTCGAACTCAGAAAGTTCTTTCCCAGAGCAGCGCCGGGCGGCGGTTTCGGGCAGACCGAGACCAACGGGTCGATCGCAGCGGGCACCGGTGACGAATATATGGCGAACCCGCACGGCAGCGGCCGCGTCCTGCCGGGTGTCGAAGTGCGCATCGTCGGCGATGACGGGCAAGACCGGCCACTTGGCGAAGCCGGCGAGATCTGGACCCGGAGCGCGCTCAACATGGTGGGCTACTGGAACCAGCCGGAAGCCACCCGCGCTGCGCTGCGTGAGGACGGCTGGCTGCGCACCGGCGATATCGGCTACCTGGACGAAAACCGCTTCATCGTCATCGTCGACCGCAAGAAGGACGTGATTATCTGCGGCGGCGAGAACATTTATTGCGCGGAACTGGAGCGCGTTTTTCAAACCTATCCCGGGGTGCTGGAGGTCGCGGCGTTCGGTGTCGCGGACGACCGGCTGGGTGAGCGCGCGGTACTGGCTGTCGTGCCACAGGCAGGCGCTACGCCCCATCCCGACGGCATGCGCGCGTTCGGAAGGCAGCATCTGGCCGATTACAAAATCCCGTCCGAGATCGTGCTGTTCGACACGCCGTTCGTACGCAACGCCGTGGGCAAAGTGGACAAGGCCGCGCTGCGCAAGAGGTATCTTGACCGGCGCCCTTCATAATTTTATAATGCATTATACTTCTTAAGGGAAATGCGGCATGGGATATCCGGACGGCAGCAAAGTCATCGACCTGATGTTCGGCTTGCCGGATCTCACGGGCCTGCACGCGGCCTATGAATCGTTCAAGCCGCTCTATCGCGACCGGGAAAGCCGCGATTTCGCTTTCCCGGCACAATACATGTTCAAGGACGTGCCCAACATCGAGACGATCGGCGACGATCCGGTCGGCTGGGCGGTGAAGCAGATGGACCGCTTCAACATCGAAAAGGCGCTGATCGGGGTCAACGAATTCTCCGACATGCACAAGGTGGCGCGAGATCGCTTCGCCGACCGGTTTATCTTCGATGTGCCGCTGGACCCGAATGGCGGGATGGACGAAGTCCGCCGTCTGCGCCGGTTGGCCAAGGAATACGATGTGCGCGCCGCCAGCATCTTCCCATGCGGCTGCAATCCGCAGGTGCCCATAAACGACAAGCGTGCCTATGTGGCCTATGCCGCCTGCGTCGATCTGGACATCCCAGTCTTCGTCAATGCCGGCGTGCCCGGTCCGCGCTTCCCGATGTATCCGCAGCAGGTCGAGCTGATCGACGAAGTCTGCTGGTTCTTCCCGGAGCTTAAATTCGTCATGCGCCATGGGGCTGAGCCATGGGAGCAGCTGGCCTGCAAGCTGATGCTGAAATGGCCGAATCTCTACTACTCGACCAGCGCCTTCGCGCCGAAGCACTACCCCAAGGCGGTGATCAATTTCGTCAACACTCGCGGTGCCGACAAGGTCATGTATGCCGGCTATTTCCCGATGGGGCTGTCGCTGGACCGCATCTTCACCGAGATGAAAGATGTGCCGTTCAAAGAAACGGTGTGGCCCAAATTCCTCTACGAAAACGCCAAGAAACTGCTGAAACTCTAAGCTCCAAAGGAGGTCGCACCATGCCTGATCACACTTTGACCGATGCCCGCACGACGCCCGCCGCCGTGTGGAGCGTGCTGGAAAACCTGAAGGGCGACGACCTTACCCAATGGCGGATGGCCGACGTGCCCAACCGGCCGCCGGCAGCCGAGCGCAACCTGAACGAGGGTTACGCCATGGGCTGGTACGCGCTGTGCTACAGCGACGAGCTGGCGATCGGTGAGGTGAAGCCGGTTCGCTATTTCGGCAAGGAAATGGTTGCGTGGCGCGGCGAAGATGGGCGGGCGCGGGTGCTGGACGCCTATTGCCGGCACCTGGGCGCGCATATGGGTTACGGCGGGCGTGTGCAAGGCAACGACATCGAATGCCCGTTCCATGCTTGGCAGTATGACGAAACCGGCGCGGTTACCCGCATCCCCTACGGCAAAACCATCCCGCCGCAGGCCAAGCGGGCCGATTGCGTCCGCTCCTGGCGGGTGGTCGAGCGCAACGGCTTCGTCAACGTCTGGTATCATCCGGAGAATGCCGCACCGAAATGGGAGATCGAGACCTATCCCGAAGTCGGCGCGGACGACTGGACCGGATACAAAAAGACCGAATGGCGGGTGTTCAACTCGCTGCGCAACATGCATGACAACGGCGTCGACGGGGCGCATTTCCTCTACATCCACCGCACCGCCGAGTTCCCGGATTCGGAGATCACCTTCGAGGGCAACGTCTGGGACGCCGTGGCTCGCGCGAAGCTGGGTACGCCGCGCGGCCTGGTCGACGGTGCGATCGTTTCCCACAATATCGGGCCGGGCCTGGGCTGTGTCCGCTTCCAGGGTATCTCAGAAACGTTGCTGGTCAGCGCGATCACGCCGGTCGGACCGGACGAGCTCCATGTCCGCTTCGCCTTCACCCAGCCGGTCGCAGAGGCCGAGGGGCCTGCGGGCGGCCTCGCGCGGGCGCTAATCCGCGACATCTGCAAGCAACTGGACCAGGATAAGGTCGTCTGGGATCGCATGCGCTATGAGGACAGGCCGCTGATGTGCGACGGGGACGGGCCGGTGCCGGCGGCACGCGAGCGCTATGACCAGTTCATGTCGGATGCCGCCTTCGAGTCCGCGAAGGGCAAGCGCCGTACCATCCGGATGAAGCCGAAAACCTGACCGGGCGGTACTCTCAAAAAAAAAATGCCCGAGGGTTCGAACCCTCGGGCATCGCGTCTGTGACGCCGAGATCGACCTTAGTTGAACAGGTCGGTCATCACCTTCTGGTTGGCATCGCAAGCGTGGTTCAGGCACGGCAGGCCAAAACCGGCTTCCACCGACTTCAGCAACGAGAAGTGCGTGTAGAACACGTTGCTGGTCTTCTTCTTCGAGCCGTAGTTGGTATCCACGGTCAGTACGACCTGGTTGGTCTCCGGCCCATTGAAGTAGTCGTTCTCGTCCCATACGAGAACGATCGCAGCGCGGCCATCCTTCCAGACGGGCGAGGCATGGATCGCCTTGACGATCTTCTCGATGGCGATGTCGCCCGCCTGAATCAGGGCTGGGTTTAGACCGTTCTGCGTGCCGTTGTCGTCGGCATCGTAGTTGCAGTAAGCGCTGAGGCCGAAACCGGCGACCGAGCCGGCGGCGCCGCGACCATGCTGATCGTTACACTGGTTCGGCGCGATGAGTGAGTAGTTCGGAACGTCGCCCGACGCCAGATCGGCGTAGAGCTGCTCAAAACCAACCGAATTCTTCAACGCTTCCGGGGTTTGACCGCTCGCGAAGTAAACGAACGGATTATGCTTCGACGCGTAGAGATTTACCTTGTAGGCGGAGGTAATCTGGGGGTTTTGCTTCTTCGACTGCCGGATCTTCGAGAAGTCGGTCACATCGGTGTATTCGCCGTCGCTCGACGCGATGCCGTCCGCACCCGTGATCGGCAGATCTTCCTGATAGCTCTTCCAGCTGTAATGCGCGGCAACCAACTGTTCGGCAATTGTCTTGCCGATGATGTTGTCCGCTGCCGGAATCCGCATTTTACCGTCGATCTCGATCAGGCCTGGATTACCCGTGGCTTCGTTGGTTTTGTCGAGCAGCGGCGTGGCGGCATCAGTGCCTTTCCCGGCGATCGGGCACACGTCGGTAGCGGCCGCTTCGTCGTCGACCGTCTTAGCGACGATATTCGGCTTGCACTTGGTATTGTGCCAATCGGAGTTGCCGTCGGACAACACGGCGAAATTGGAACCGCCCGTGATTTCCAGATAGTTCGTCAGGGACGGATGCGCGACGGCGAAGTAGTTGGTCGCCAAATTCACCTGTTTCGCGTACGCGTTGATGAACTTCGCGTTCGGGTTGGCGAAAATCTGCTTGTAGCCATGGTTTTCCATCATGATGACGAAAACATGGTCCAGACGCGGTACGCCCGTCGGAACGGGCCCTTCCGCCGCGAGAAGATTCGGGGCGATGGCCAACGCAGCCGTGCCGAACGCAGCGGCCGCAGCAAGTTTGAGTTTCATGACGATTTTCCTCGATGGATAGAGTGCAGTTAAAATTTGCGTAATAAATCGACCGGGTTAGCGTATCCATCGATGGTCAATTATTTGAGACGGATTTATTTCATTTTTGTTTCCGCGAATCTTTAGAGTCCAATCAATAATATTTTTCGTTATATTGTAACGTACACTTTGACCGAATGCGTTATAGTGTAACGCCACCTTCTATTTTACTGTAACAATTATTTCATATTACTCATCTAGATCATTGGCGCTTTCTTGGGATGCGTTATCAGAGTGCCCGCATGAAATTCTCTCGCATCGCTTGCATCGCCTCCTTGCTGCTCTTACCTGCCACCTCCTATGGCGCCGCCCCCACCCCGAACTGGGACGCTCAGCCGGGGATCAATTACGACCCGCATTCGACGGCGGAAGCTCCCTGCGGCACGGGCACACCGGCGCGCGGCCATTTCGCCGCGTCGGTGGACGGCGACACGACGACGGTCGCGCTCACTGTCCGCCAGGACCCAAACCGGCTCTGCTACGTGTCGGGCGGTATCGCGGAGGCGCCGGTCATCCGCGTCCATCGCGGCAACGAGCTCAAAGTCAGGCTCCGAAACGAGATCACTGACCCTGCCGCGATCGAGAAAACCCTCAATCCAGGAACGTTGGACACCCCCAACCCGCTGGTGCCACGGCGACCGGGCTTCTTCCCAGTCACTGGCGGAATGCACCACCAGGTCACCGGCGCGACCAATCTGCACGTGCACGGCTTCGCGGTGCCGGCGCTCGTGCCACAGGACGAGGTCATGAAAACCTGCGTTGATCCGGCCGTGGGAGCGGCCAATTGCGGCCGGCGCGAATTCACCTATCGTTATAAGATTCCCGCCGACATGCCTGAGGGGCTCTATTGGTATCATCCGCATGTCCATGGGGAGGTCCAGGCGCAGATGCTGATGGGCTTATCGGGCCCCATCGTGGTGGAAGGACCGGAAGACGATGCCCGGCGCGCTGCCGGAATCGAGGAGCGCGTTTTCATCGTTCGCCAGGAGCAAGATCTCGATGCCCAGGCCGTTGCCGGCGCTATGGCCATCCCGCTCCCCTATGGCAAACTCGACATCAAACCTGCACCTCCGACACATAACGGGCGCTCAGGGCAGGGTGAAACCGTTGACACCGACAATGAACTCGGTTGTCTCGACAACGCGGGTGTCGATCGCATTTCCCTTAACGGCGCAAAGGTAATCGACGGGCATCCGCGCGACGCCGACTTGGCTCATATCGAAATTGCCGCCGGTTCGAGCCAGTTCTGGCGCGTCGTCAACGCCGCAACCGACGCGTTCCTGAACCTTGCGCTGATCGACGAGACCGGGAAGGCAGTGCCGCTTGAGATCGTGGCGCGGGACGGTGCGCCTTTAACCGACGACCGAGGCAACCGAATTCATCCGGCGCCCGTGACCGACTACCAACTGGTACCGCCGTCCGGCCGCCTCGAATTCATGGTGCCGGCGCCGAAGCCGGGACATAAAGCCTATTTCGTCTCTCACCAGGTCGATACCGGCTGTTCGGGCGACCAAGTGCCACCGCGCAGGCTCGCACTCGTCACCGCAGGGCCGGCCGTCAGCCCATGGAAGCCGCTCATCGCCGAAACGAAATCGCCCGATCTGTTTTCCGGGCTGATTGCAGCGCCGACGACCGCGATCCGCACACTCGCCTTCGCGGAATATCCGCGGCCTGGCAAGGACGACCAGACCGACTTCTATATTTTCGAGAAGAAGCCCGGAGCGGTGCTGCGTCCCTTCATGATGGGCGACGGGCCTACCATGACTGTCGCGGCCGGAAGTACGGAAGAATGGGTGATCGAGAATTGGACGCGCGAGCTTCACGCGTTCCACATCCACCAACTGCATTTCCGGGTGCTTGAGCGTGGAGGGCGCAAGCTTGCCGAGCCGCCTTTGGTGGACGTGGTCAACGTACCCTACGCAACCGGTTTGGACACGCCCGGCGCACCGATCATCCCCGGACGTGTGCGGATCAAGCTGTCGTTCCCCGACACACTGGCTGGCGATATCCTTTTCCACTGCCATCTGGTCGACCACGAGGACAACGGCATGATGGGTATTCTTCGCGTCCTGTCGAAGAACGGGAACCCGACTCAGAAGGCGGAGGTTTCCTCGGAACGACGCTCGCTGGCGGCGATGCTCGTCAACCCGCCGATTTGCCGTCCGCCGGCCGACGGCCGATCCGCGGCCAACTGACCCGGCCCGCACCCGCGACGACTGCGGATTGGACCCCGTCGCGCCTGCGCGCTATAGAACCGCTCGTACACTGCAAAGAGATATTATGATGCAAGGTATTGCCCGACGCCTCAGAACGATTCTCGCTGCGCGTCGTCAGGAAGTCGAAATCGATTCGCCCCGGAACGGCGAGAGCGGCTTTACCCTGATCGAACTGCTCGTGGTCGTTGCCATCCTGGGCTTGCTGGTTGCCTTCGTGGCGCCTGCCGTCATCCGCCAGTTCGGTTCCGCCAAGCATAAGATAGCCGAGCAATCGATCGCACGGATCGGCGGCATCCTCGATATCTACCGTCTCGACATCGGGACCTACCCGACCACGCAGCAAGGCCTCGGCGCACTGAGTACGCGGCCGGCCAACGTGTCGGGCTGGAATGGGCCCTACATCAAGGACGAATCCAGCCTGAAAGATCCTTGGGGCCGCCCTTACATCTATCGCAGCCCGAGCCAGCGGCCGGGACACCCGTACGACATCGTTTCGTTCGGCGCAGACGGAAAGCCCGGCGGAGAAGGCGAAGAAGCGGACCTGACCAACCCGTAATGGCTCGCCGGACGCAATCTTAGTTCGGCAGAACCCCGCGCCGCCAATCCATCACCCGATAGCCCTTCGGGTTTTCCTGTGCGTTGCCGGCGTCCGCGTTGACGCCAATCACTGCGCGGCGGACGAAGGTTCCACCGTCGCTGCTGTGCGCCAGCGCCTCAACCGTCATCACAATCTCCGATTCTCCACCTTGTCCACTCGCTGTGGCGTCCGTCGGCTGACCGCCTCCCGCCGCCCGGAACGCTGCAATCTGCGTCGCCCGGAGGACGACGGGGCTCATCGCGCGCGGATCCTCGGGCGCTGCATTCTGCGTATAGATCGTCAGATACGGCAGGGCCGACGTCAGAAGCTGGGGCGTCATGCCGAGAACGAGTTGAAGCTCATCGAGATTTTCAACGGGCTGCCCGGGCGGCCCATAAGTGCGGCCGGCAGCTTCATATTGCGCTTTCTTGGCGCCCAACGGCCGCGGCGTGTCGCCGGACTGGACCCAATCCGCGATCGCCGCCCCCAATCGGTCGGCATGATCGCGATCGAGGCCCAGCGCCTGAAAAAGCCCGGACAGCAGCGCATCCGACGCTAGGTTCGGATTGATCTTCTGCGCCTCATTGACGAGCCGGATCGTCGCATCACCACCTTGCAGATTGACATGATAGGGTGTCCCGTCGAGGCGCCAACGCTTGGTCGGATCGGACAACAACTGGCTCGCCGCGGCCTCGGCGATCGCGCCGTCGGCCAGCGACTCAGCATGCGCGGCCGCCAGCATGTTATGCGCCAACGCCGTTTCCGACCGCCCGTTTGCCATCAGATACGTTCCGATCGCCGCGAGCAGAACAAGAAACCAAAGAACGACAATCAGCGCGAAACCACCCGATCGCCGACGACGGGGGCGCACGACGCTTATTGCCTCGCCGTAGCCGCCGCAACCGGCAACTTATTGCGCAGTTCGTCCGTCAAAGCGCGCGCCTGTTGCTGATCGTAGACGACGCGTGGCGTCAAGAGAATCAGAAGCTCCGTGCGATCGCGATTATTGGTCTTCGTCGAGAACAGGTTACCGAGCAAGGGAATATCGGACAGGATGGGGATGCCGGAATTTTCCTCGGTCTTGCTGTCCTGGATCAGGCCAGCAAGACTGATTGTTTCACCGTTCTGCACGGCGACTTTGCTGGTCACCTTGCGTTCCTGGAAAGTCGGTGAATTGATGCTCGAGGAAGTCGTCTGAACAACCTGGCTCACATTCTGGTCGATATCGAGTGTCACTAGACCGCCCGCATTAATGCGCGGCGTCACCGTCAGGATCACGCCGGTCTGCTGATACTGGACGCTATTCACGATCGGGGAGTCGGCTGTGACAACGCCCTGTGCGGTCTGCGAGATGATCGGCACAAGATCACCGACCTCAAGCCGCGCTTGCTGACGATCGAGTACCAGAAGCTTAGGCGACGAAACGACCTTCACATTTGTCACCGCCTTCAGCGCTTCGATTGCAAACTGCGTCGAGCCGATCGTGCGGGCGATGGCAAAGCCGGGAAAGTTTGGCGCCAGGGTCGTCGCGAACAACCTGGCGTTGTTGGCGCCCATAGACGTGGGGCTCGCGCTTTGCGCTTGGCTGAGAATTGCAGCGTTGCCTTGATGAGCAAGGTAGAATTGGGTGCCGTATTCAAGCTGATCGTTAAGTGTCACCTCGGCGACAGTCGCTTCGATCAGCACCTGCATCGGCATGATGTCCAACCGCCGGATGGCAGGCTCGATCTTGGTGTATTCCGCATCGGTGCAGACAACGAGCAGCGTATTGCTTTTGGTGTCAGCGATGATTTGCGGCCCCAAAGCCTGAGCACCGGCGGGCTGCTGGTTGACGTCCGGCGTGGGCGGCGGGGGTGGCGCATTCGACGTGCTGCCGGATGAGCCGCCCATCGGCGACGACCCGCCACCGAGTCCCCCGCTCTGATCGCTAAATCCGTTGCTGCCGCTGACGCCCGAGGTTGAACCGGTCGGCGAGCTGCCCGTCGGGCTCGGCAAGCCGTTGCTGGAGGTACCGGACGACGACGCCGACGAAACCTGCGAACTCTCCGAGGTCGGCGAAACGCTGCCCGGCGCGCTCTCTGTCGGGCCGTTGCCGCTCGGCGGGTTGACCGCGCGCTGCAGCACAGGCTGCAGATCCTGCGCCTGCACGTTCTTCAAATAATAGACATGGAGGCTGCGGCCGCCGCTGTCGGCGATGCGGTCGATATGGCTCATGATGCGCGCAGCGCGATCGACATAGGCGGACGAACGGGCGACGACCATGATCGCGTTGGCCTGGTCGATCGGGATGACCTGTATCGAGCCGGCAACCGGGCTGTCGCCTTCAGTCTGTAAGGCCTTTTGCAAAGTTGCCGCGATCTTGGACGGCTCCCCGGATTTCACCGGGAACAGCGCGTAGGATTGGCCCGCCAGATAATCCACGTCGAACACCCGGATCAGGTCGGCCACGCTTGTCCGCGCTGACTGCGAGCCGCTGACTACAATTACGTTACGCCCGGGATCAGCGATGATCTTTGCGCCATCGCCGACATAGGGTTGCAGTACTGCGACAAGCTGTTTTGCCGAGGCGAAGCGCAGCATGACAACCTGCGAACCGAGACCTGTCGTGCTGGCATCGACGACCGGTGGAACGACCGATGCATCGTCGGCCGGGCCAACCCGGAAAAGGCCGTTCTGGTAGGTAAGCGTTCCGCCGTTCTGAGACAGCAGGGTCTGCAGGGTCGGCAGCAGCTCCTCCCGCTTCAGAGGCTTCGAGGTCTGGATTGTCGCCTGCCCTTGGAAGCCGGCATCGATGACGTAATTGACTTTGAGGATTTCGCCCAGCACCTGACGCACGATCTCGCGCACGTCGGTGTCGACATAGTTGAGCGTAATACCGCCGTCCTCTTCCGTTGCCGCGCCAGCGCCGCGCCCGGCGCCCTTGCCGGCGCTGCCGCCGTCACCGCGGATCATCAGCGGAGCAGTTGAAACCGAACTCTTAGGCGTGATGCGGCCGTTGGTTCTGGCCAATACATCGCCATGCGCGATCGTCGTCGGCGTCTCCACCGTCTTCACATCATTCGGAGAGATCGGCTTCGGCGTTTCGCACGATGGCAGGATGAGCGCGAGCGTCAGAGCAGCCGGTAGGGACACCCGGCGCCTCGGTTCACGATAACTATGCATCAATTCGTATCTTTCCGTCGCGCTGGTGGAATGGGCGGCGCTCTGTGCCCCATGAGATTTGCGCCGGGACCAGGTGGCGCCGCGCCCGGAACCGGTCGAAGCGGCGCACGTCTGTTGCCCGGGCCCGGCTGCGTGCCGTCAGCGCCCACAATGTCCCTGGCAGCACTTGCCTTATGCGGAATCGGCATCGGCACCTCACCGGCGGTACCGAAGGCCGGCTCGACAGTACGCTGGCCGAACGTGCTGGTCAGCAGAACCCGCCCGGATTCGATCGACGAAACGGTCCAGCCGTCGAC
>DATJHU010000160.1:0-20613 GCA_035493715.1 Alphaproteobacteria bacterium
ACGGTGCCGACCGGCAATGAGCCGGGGGCGGAGACCTGGGCCAAGGGGACGGAGGTCGGCGGCGGCTCGTCCTGGACCTCGATCACGGTCGATCCCAAGACCCGGCAGATTTTCGTGCCGATCGGCAACCCGGGCGCGGACATGGACGGCGCATTGCGCCCCGGCGACAATCTCTACACGGATTCGGTCGTTGTGCTGAACGCCGATACCGGCAAGCTGGACTGGTATGTCCAGCAGGTGCCGCACGACACGCACGACTGGGACACCGCCGCGGCGCCCGCGCTCTATGAGGTCGATGGGCATAACTACATGGCGGTCGCCAGCAAGGATGGCTGGCTCTACATCTACGATCGCGACACGCGCAAGCTGATTGCGAAGTCGGAGATGGACACGCATCTCAATACCGACAAGCCGTTGGTGCCGGGCGTGGAGATGCGGGTGTGTCCCGGAACGCTGGGCGGCGCGGAATGGAACGGCCCGGCTTTCGATCCGAAGACCCGGACCCTGTTCGTCAATTCGGTCGACTGGTGCGGAACCTTCAAAACGCAGACGGCGCCCGGCAGTACGTTCGGCGGCAACATGCGATACGACCTGATCGAACAGACGTCGGGCTGGACTCATGCGTTCGACGCGGTGACCGGTGCCGTCAGATGGGTGCGGCATGAGGAACGGCCGATGCTCGCCGGCGTTACGCCGACCGCCGGCGGCGTCGTGTTCACCGGCACGCCCTCCGGCAAATTCCTGGGGCTCAGCGCCGCCAGCGGCGACGTGCTCTACAGTTTCAACACCGGCGGCGCGATCGCCGGCGGAATCACCAGCTATGCCGTGAACGGCCGGCAGTATGTAGCGGTGCCGTCCGGCAGCGCCTCACGGATCATCTGGGCCACGGCGGGTGCGCCGACGCTGATTGTTTTCGCTTTGAAGCAATAGACAGGACAGTATAGCGTACCGGCAAACTGGAGGATGTCATGATGAAATACTCAGCCGCCGCGGTTCTTGTTTGCCTGCTTGCGGGCTGCGCGGCACCGCAGGATCCCGGGGCGCCGGCGCCGCAAAAGGTGGCCAAGGTCAAGAAGGTGCCCTGCGAGCCGCCGCCCGGATCGCATATCGTCGACCCCAAGAATTGCGGCAACGATCCCTTCGTGCGCCATAGCGTCATCACCGATCGGAGCGGCAATCCGCTTGAGACGCAGGGCAATCCGGCCGGCCAGCAATAGGGTGCGGCGCGCTGGCCGTTGACGGCGGTTCGACCGGTGGTCTAAGCATCGCCGGTCATTTCCGCAGAGGCCTCAATGTCAGACCCGTATTGGATCATCATGATCGGCGCCGTCGTCCTGTTCTTTGCCTGGCAGACGCGCCACTCCTGATTTTCGGACGCGCCGTCCACGCGTCAACCCAGCCTGTCGAGGATCGTCCGGGCCAAGCTGCCGACATCCTCGAAGCTCTCGATTTCCCGACTGCTGAACTTGACGCCGAATCGCTGCTCCGCAGCGATGATGACGTTGATCTGCTTGAGCGAATCCCACCCTGGAACGTCGGGCGCGGTCAGTGTGGGCGTGGCGACCAGATCGTCGCGCAGGAAAAGGTCCCGCAGCAGCTCGGTCAACCCGGCATAGATTTCAGCCTCGGTCACTCAGTTACCCTTCCTCGATCGCGATAAAGCTTTCCAGCGGCGCGAAATCCGACAGGTCGCGCATGCTTTTCGCATGGCCGGCAGAGTCCGCTCCGATATCCGCGAAGCCCAGCTTGCGGTAGTGGTCGCGCACCATGCCGTTCTTGGCCGACGGGCGATATTCCCCCATCAGCCGCGCCGCGCCCATCTTCAGCGCCTGTTCGGCGATCAGGTTCAGCGTCGCCGCCTCGACCTGCCGGCCCAGCACGCGGCAGCTCATCAGCCAGGTGTCGATCTCCAGTGTGTTGCCGACGAGGCGGCCGATCACGATGGCGACGATGCCGTTGTCCCCGAACGTGTCGATCAGGCGGATTTGCAGGGTCAATGCTCTCGGATCGGTCATCAGGTCCGACACCTGCTTTTCGGTGTAGCGCCGGGTCGTCAGGTTGAACTGGTTGGTCTTGTTGATGAGTTGGACGATGCGCGCGAGCCCGACGCGGTCGAAGGGCCGCCACAGCATCCGCATCTCGAGCCCCTTGAGATAGGACGGCATGTCGGTCGCGGTCTCGCGCGCGGCGTCCCGCTGCCGGTTGCCGCGATATTGCCGGGTGCGTTCCCGGTCGTCGTCAGTGACTCCGGTAGATTCGAAATAGCCCGCGTCGGCGATTGTCCTGGGATAGAGGGCCGGGTCGTCGCCGATTTCCGGCACGGCAACCATCGGCAGTTCCCGCCGGACGAGGTCGCGCTCGGCGGGGTTGTCGTCCAGGAAGACCAGCGAATCGAGGCCGATATTCAGTTCGCCGGCGACGGCGCGGAGGTTCGCCGCCTTGTCGGACCAGTTGACGGCGAAGCAGGCGATATCCCCGCGCCGGAGCACCATCTCGGGATGCCGGTCGAACGCCTCGAACGCGTTCGCCTCGTCGTTCTTCGAGCAGACGGCAAGGACGACACCGCGTGCTGCGAGATCTCTGGCATAGGTTTGGACGGCGGTGAAGGCCTCGCCAAGCGCGCTGCCCTGGCCGAGCACAAGTCCGTCGACGCCGTCGTCGCCGACCACTCCGCCCCAGATCGTATTGTCGAGGTCGAGGACAAGGCATTTGCGGGATCGGCCCTGGAGCGCGGCCAGAACCCGGACCACCAGCTCGCCGTAGATCGGTGCGGCCGCCGGTGAGATTTCCTGCTTGGACCGGTACCAGAGGGCGGGGTCGTGCCAGGCGTCCAGCCCATCCGCCGCGGCGCGTTCGTCCAGCGCCACGAGTTCGACGCCTTGCGCTCTGCTTTGCGCGCTCAGCCAGGCGTTCAGCCGGCGGACGAAGCCGGCGCGCGATCCCGCCAAGCGTTGTTCGTTGCTGCCCAGCAGTGGAGCAAAGGTCGGCAGGATTGTCTGCTGCAGGATCGCGCAGCCGAAATTCTCACGTGCGGTTCGCCAGCAGGCGGCGATCGTCTCCGTAACGGAATCGAACAGCAGATCGACGTCTTTCGTCGTCAGCCCCGGATGGATGCCGGCGGTGACATGCCACGGATCGAACGCGAACAGGATCGCGGTCGGGTTGAAGGCGCCGAGGCCGCTGTCCGCATCGTTCAGCGCCTGCCGGTATTGCCCGTAGTCGCCTTCGTAGGTTGTCAGATGAACGCCGCGCCGCAACGCGGCGACGCGGATGCCGGCCATCAGGTGCGTGAGGGTCGACGAGCCGAGGACTGCCAGCCTGACGGATGCGGCGGCTTCCGCTTGCGGCGCGTCCTGGAACGCGTCCCGAACCAGCCCGTCCAGCATGTCGGTGCGGACGAAATCCAGGCGCGCGTCGGCGAGCGCCACAGCCGCGGCCCATGTCGGGCTCTTACGAAAATCCTGGGCGGCCGAGCGCCAGCCGGGGTTCTCGGGAAGCCAATAGAGGGCGGGCGCGATGCTCACGTCGGACGAATCCGGTTAGGTGCGAATGATCGAACGCTTCGGGCGAACCGCCGGATGTGTCAACGGCCTTCGCGGTACCAGGTGACGGCCAGCATGCCGCCCAGCAGGATCAACAGCACGGCGACCGGCAGCAACGGCGTTTCCGTCACGCCGCGGACCGTGTATCGGCCGTTGCGCCTCAGCCCCAGCCATCCCCGCCCGCTGGTCGCCGCCTCGGCGTCGACCCGGCGCAGATCCAGCCGGTCGCCGTCGGCAAGCCATTGCACGCCGCCGCCGCTGGCTTCGACGACCGGTTTCAGCTTGGCGTCGGTGGTCAGCACGTTGCGCAACTCGGGCGTGTCGATCGAGCCGATCACGGCGAACGCAGTCCGCACGCCGTCGCTGACCTTGTAGAGCCCGATCGAATCGGCCGAAACCGTGGCCCGGGCAATGCCGTGGCCGGCCTCCTCGAGCGTTGCCTGCCGGGTCGTGCCGTCCGGGTTGGTGACGGTCACGCTGACCGGCTCGGCCGGTTTCTCCAGGCTCCGCCGGGCGATGGTGATCTGGCGGTTCTTGGCGCCCGCGGTCAGCTGGTTCTCCTCCAGCTCCGGCTCCTTCATCAGCCAGTGGGCCAGCCGCTTCAAGAGCTCGCCCTGCGGGCCGCCGCCTTCGTATCCGCGCGACCACAGCCAGATCTGGTCGCTTGCCAGCTGCGCTACGCGCCCTTCGCCGGCATGACCCAGCATCAGCAACGGCTTGTTCTCCGCGCCGGTCATGACGACGCTGCTGCCGCTGTCGCCGGGATCGACCTCGCCCTGGCGGAACCAGCGGCCCCAATCCGGCTCGCCGTCGCGCCGGTCACCCGGAAGCTGCGACGTCACCGGGTGGCGGTCGCCCGCCTCGGTCACCTGCGGCTTGAACGCCATGTTGATCTCGCGCCCGGTCGGCGCGGCCGGCAGGACCTGTCTCAGCGCCGTGTGATAGAGCGACCCGCTGCCCTCGAAACCCGGGCCGCTCGCCTCCATGAGGGCGCCGCCCCGGCGCACATAATTCGCCAGGTTCTGATAATATTCGGGCAGCAGCAGCATCTGCTGATAGTGGTCGAAGATGATCAGGTCGTAGTCGTGCAGCCCGACATTGAAGAGCTGGTCGACCGGGAATTGGATCAGCGACAGCTCGTTGAACGGCGTACCGTCGTTCTTGTCCGGCGGCCGCAGAATTGTGAAGTGGGTGAGATCGACCGAGGGGTCGGCCTTCAGCAGATTGCGCCAGGTGCGCTCGCCGGCATGCGGCTCACCGGAAATCAGCAGCACCCGCAGCCGCTCGCGGACACCGTTGACGACCACCACGGCGTGGTTGTTGATCTGGGTCAGCTCTTTGCCCGCCGCCGCGGCTTCCAGCTCGACCGTGGTCGGACCGCCGTGCGGGATCGGGATCGTGACCGTCACGTCGCCGTTCGGCGGCGCCATGATCGTGCGCGGCGTACCGCCATCCTGCACGACCTTGAGCGGGATCGGGCCGGTATCGGGGATGTTCGAGTCCACGATTCGCAATTTTATTGCGACGGTTCCGCCGACGATGCCATAGCCGGGCGCATCGGCGATCTCGATCCGCCGGTCGCGCTCGTCATGCGCGCCGGTCAGCAGCAGGTGAATCGGTCCCTGGTTGGCGATCGATGCCGGCTTCGGCGCGTCATGGACCTCACCGTCGGTGATCAGGAAGGTGCCGGCGAGCCGATCGCGCGGAATGTCGGACAGCGCGTCGGCGCGCGGCGCGAACAGGTCGGTTTCCTCGCCCACCGGATTGCCGTCGCTCTCGATGACCCGTGTCTCCAGGTCGGGGAAGCGGGCAAGCTCGGTATTCAGCGCCGTCAGCGCCGCGTCGGCGCGCTGGGCCCGGTCGGCGAAGCCCTGGCTGGGTGACCGGTCGACGACCACGACCGCAACGTCTTTGACAGGGTCGCGCAGCTCCTTGACGATCGACGGCTGGAACAGTGCAAGGATCAGCGCTGTCAGCATGCCCAGCCGCCACCAGCGCCCGCGGCCGCGCCCCAGGAAGGCGGCCAGCACGGCGATCGCGGCTAAACCCATCAGCGGTGCGAGCACGATCCAGGGCAGCTGCGGCGCAAGCGCGAGGTTGAAGGCTCCGTTCATCGAACCCGCCTCATTATTGGCCCAGCCGTTGCTGGATGAAGGGCGCGTGGACCAGGTCGGACTTATAGTTTCCGGTCAGCGCGTACATCACCAGGTTGACGCCGAAGCGATAGGCCCATTCGCGCTGGCGCTCGCCGCCCGGCGACAGGCTGAACAGCGGCTGGCCGCTGATGCTGTCGATCGCCCAGGCTCCGGCCCAATCGGCGCTGCCGACCACGACGGAGGAAACCCCGTCGTTGCGCGCGTCCTGGTCGTGCTCGACCCACACCGTGCCGCCGGCGGTCCGGCCCGGAAACTCGTCCATCAGATAGAAGGATTTGGTCAGCACATGGCCGGGCGGCACTGGCGCCAGCGCCGGAACGTCGATTCCGTCGATCAGCTTGTTCAGGCTGATATGCGCGTCGCCCGCGCCGGCCTTGGTGTCGATCAGGATCATCCCGCCGGTCGAGAGATAGCGGTTGAGCTTGACCTTGGCTTGGTCGGACAAAGGCTGCGCCGATGCCGCGATCGGCCAATAGAGCAGCGGATAGAAGGACAGCTCGTCCGTTTCCAGATTGACCTCGGCCAGCGTCGCGTGGTCGATCGAGGTGCGCAGGATCAGCTGATGCGTCAGGCCTTGCAGCCCGGCCTTGCTGATCCGGTCGATCGCGGCGTCTCCGGTCCTGACATAGCCCAGCGTGACCTGCGCCGCAGCCTCGGCGCCCTTGGCGTCCGGGTTTTCCTGGATCGCCGGTTGGGCGCCCGCCGATCCGGCGAAACCCAACGTCAGGAGCGCTCCCAGCACCAGCAGCAGGCCCAGCGCCGCCGCCTGCCGCCGCCAGCGGATGCGCGACAGCGCGGGCAAGGTTCCGCCGAGCCACAGGGCGACCAGCGTATCGATCGCCGCCAGCAGCAGCACCGTGCCCAGGAACCAAGGGGCAAGCGAGACCTCGCCGGAGGCCTTGTAGAGCTGCTTGTCGAGCGCGTCGGGCAGTCCCTCCAGCGGATCGATATCGGTCACCGTTTGCGTCAGGTTGAGCGCGCGGCGTGCGTCGGCCTCGCCGTAATAGCCCGGCGGATGCTGCGGATCGGGCGTCGTGCCGGCAAAGCGTTCGGCGGCGATCGCCGCTGTGGCGCCACCCGGCGAGCCCAGCCGGCCGAAACCGTCCATGACACGATAGGGGTCGAGCGTGCCGTGGTCCTGCACGCGGCTGATCCCGGCGCTGTAGGCGACGATCCGGCGCAGGATCTGCGGGAAGAGGCCGGACAGCGACAGGTTCGACCAGCTGGGGTCGGCGGAGGTATGCACCAGCACCACCGTGCCTGCGTCGCGCTTGTCGGCGGTGATCAGCGGCGTCCCGTCGGCAAGGCGCGCCCAGACCTTGCGGTCCAGATCCAGTCCCGGCTCTGCCAATATCTGGCGCGATACGGTCACATCCGCGGGAATCTCGAGGCCGGCCAAGGGGCTGCCCTCGGGAAACGGGGACAGCTTGGCAGGTTCGGTCCAGGACATCGCGCCGGACAACGACCGCCCGCCGGTCCTCAGTGCGGTCGGCAGCAGCGCGTCGCTGGCGGCAGGGTCGGCGGCGGCAAGCCTCGGGCCGGCGAAACGCAGCAGCATGCCGCCCTTCGAAACCCAGTCGATCAGCCGTGTCCGATCCTCCGGGGAAATCGCCACGTCGTCCGACAGCACCAGCACGGCCGGCTCGCTCTTGAGCAAGGTCGGCAGGTCGCCGGTGGAGACCTCCGCGTAAGGTTGGAGCGCCTTTTGGATATAGAAGGTGTTGCTGAGTAGGGCGCTGGTCTCATCGCCCTGGCGCGGCGTCACGATGGAAACCGGCCGCCGGCGCCAGCGTTCGTCCAGCAGGACCGATGCACCGACGCCGTGGATGCCGGCAAGGTCGATCCGCGCCACGGTGTTGCGAACCTGGGCCGGAAGGTCGAAGCGGATGACGGCGGTGGCGTCCCCGGCGCCGAATTCACCGGTCGCCTGGCCCAGGAACCGTCCGTCTTCGCCGCGCGCGACCAGTGTCACGGGCGGCGTCGCGGCGGTCGTCGCCCGCCGGACCTTCAGCACGAGATCGGGGCCGATTTCCGGCGGCAGCAGAAGCCGCGACAGCTCCACCTGACCGGGCGTGCGCAGGCGCGGCTCGGTGAAACCGGAGATCGCGGCCGCGAGCAGCTTCTGGCCCGGGCTGGCGATGCCGTCGGACAGCCAGATCGCGCTCGAACGTCCGTCGAACCGGCTCAGCACTTCTGCTGCGGCGGCGCGTTCGGCGGGCCAGGGCATCGGCTCCAGCGTCTCGGCGGCACGCTTGGCCTGCACGCCGGTAATCGGGCCGATTGCATCGACCGGATTGCCTGCGGCCGACCGCGCGGTCGGCAGGATAACGACCGGCATTTCCGCGCGCTCGGCACGGTCGATCTCGGCCAGCATCGCCGCCTTGATCGCGGGCCAGTTGTCCGCCGCAGGCCAGCCGGTGTCGACGACGATGATCTCGGGCCCGCGCCCGGGCGGCGCCTTGCCGGGCTGCAGGATCGGACCGGCCAGCGCGACGATCAGCAGGGCGGCCAGCAACATCCTGAGCAGGATCAGCCAAAGCGGCGTGCGCGCCGGGGTTTCCTCGCGCGTGACCAGGTCGCGCAGCAGCCGGATTGCCGGGAAGCGGACGATCCGCGGGGCCGGGGGCGTGATCCTGAGCAGCCACCAGATTGCCGGCAGCGCCAGCAGCGCCAGCAGGACCGCGGGGGTTACGAAGCCGATCATGGCGCCGTTCCGTGGACGACTTGCCCGCCTACGCTTGGGCCATCCACGCCCGGGCCGCCTTTTGCGGTCAGGCGCGTGTGCAACGCGCGGACCGGCTCCTCAGGGGCCGTATCGGTGGCGTGGACGGTGAAGCTCCAGCCGCGCCGGCGCGCCAGTCCGGCCAGCGCATCCTGCTGCCGCGCCAGGGCTTCGCGATAGGCGGCGCGGATGGATTCGACACGCGGAATCAACGCGTCGCTGTCCGCCGGCGCATCGTCCGCCATCTCCCGGAAACGGACCCGGCCGGTGAATGTCAGGGCGATCTCGGTCGGGTCCAGGATCTGCACCAATTCGACCGCCACGCCGTTGGCCGCGACCCGCTCCAGCGCCGCGGAGAGCTCTTCGATCGGGTCCAGGAAATCGCTGAACAGGATCATCGTCGCGTGCCGCGGAATGTCCTGGTTGATGCTTCGCAGCGGCGTGTCGAGCCCCAGCCCCGACAGCATGGTGTTGAGCGCACCCTTCCCGGCTGTCGGCGCGCGACCGCTGCCCAGCAGCGCGATCCGCTCGCCGCCGCGCACGAGGAGCGCGCTCAGCGCCAGCAGCAGCAATTCGCTTCGTTCCTGTTTGGTCGGAAGGTCCTTGGCCGAGCGATAGCCCATGCCCGGCGCACTGTCGCGCCACAGATAGACCGATTGTGCCGCCGCCCATTCGGTCTCGCGGATATAGAGCCGGTCGCCCTTGGCCGACTGGCGCCAATCGATCTTTTCGATCGTGTCGCCCATCTCATAGGGGCGGAACTGCCAGAAGCTTTCGCCCTGGCCGACCCGCCGCCTTCCGTGCGCGCCGGGCGAGACCGTGTCGGCCACCCGCTGTGCCGCTACCAGCAAGGCCGGCAGGCGTGCGCCCAGCGCCTCGGCCGCAAGGCCGAGCCGCGCGCGATCCGCGGACTGCTGTTGATCGGACGAAGACAAAACGCGGGGTTTCTTAGCCGAGCCGGGCGGCCAGCGCGTCGATCAGGCCGTCAAGGCTGACGCCGTCGGCACGGGCGGAGAAGGACAGCGCCATGCGGTGGCGCAGCACGGGGCGGGCAAGCGCGACGATGTCGTCCAACGAAGGCGACAGGCGCCCATCCATGAGGGCGCGGGCGCGGGCGGCCAGTGCCAGTGCCTGCGACGCGCGCGGGCCAGGGCCCCAGGCGACATGCCGGCGGACCTCCGACTGGTCGCTGTCCTCAGGCCGTCCGGCGCGCACCAGCGTCAGGATGCCCTCGACGACGCGTTCGCCGATCGGCACGTGGCGGACGAGACGCTGCGCGGCGGCCAGTTCCTCGGCGCTCATCGCCTGGACCGGCTTCGCCTCGCTGGCGCCGGTCGTCTCGATCAGCATCCGCCGTTCGGCGCCGAGATCGGGATAGGTGACATCGATCTGCATCAGGAAGCGGTCGAGCTGCGCTTCGGGCAGGGGATAGGTGCCTTCCTGCTCCAGCGGGTTCTGGGTCGCCAGCACGTGGAACGGGGCGGGCAGCGCGCGGTCGGCGCCGGCGACAGACACACGGCGTTCCTGCATTGCCTGCAGCAGCGCGGACTGCGTGCGCGGGCTGGCGCGGTTGATTTCGTCGGCCATCAGCAGCTGGCAAAAGACCGGTCCCGGGATAAAGCGGAAGGCGCGTTTGCCATCGGCGCCTTCTTCCAGCACCTCGGAGCCCAATATGTCGGCCGGCATCAGGTCGGGCGTGCACTGGACGCGTTTTGTGTCGAGGCCAAGGCCGATGCCCAGCGTCTCCACCAGCTTGGTCTTGGCCAGGCCCGGCACGCCGATCAGCAGCACGTGGCCGCCGGCCAGAACGCTGACCAGCGTTTGCTCGATCACCGTCTCCTGGCCGAAAATCACTTTGCCGATTCCGGCGCGAAGGCCCTTGAGGCGGTCGGCCGCGGCCTCGATCTGCGACGCCAACTGGCGCGCCTCGAGTTCCGCCGCGGGGCTATCTGTATCGGTCACGCTCATACGCCCCAAGTCCTTCCCTGATACCCTGCTCGTAATCATGTTATCTTAGTCACAATAGACCGAGCATCGTTATGGACAACCCCCCTTCCCCTCGAGACCCCCCTGGCCCCCGAGACCCTTTGCCGCCGCATCGGGTCGCGACCGTCGATTTCACGAACGACACGCGGCCGGACGAGAATTACCAGATGCGCATCGCTCGCGACGGCACGTGGTTCTATCACGGCACGCCGATCGGGCGCATCGCGCTCGCCAAGCTTTTCGCTACGGTCCTGAAGCGCGACGCGGCGGGTGATTATTGGCTGGTGACTCCGGCGGAACGCGGACGCATCGCGGTCGAGGACGTGCCGTTCGTGGCGGTCGAGATGACGGCGGAGGGTGCGGGCGAGGACCAGAAACTGTCGTTCCGCACCAATCTGGACGAATGGGCGACGGCGGGCCCCGACCACCCGATCCGCGTGGCTGAAGACAACGGAGAGGGGGGTACGTTGAGTGACGTGCGCGTACCCTATATCCTGGTCCGCGGCGGGCTCGAGGCGCGCATCGGACGCGCGGTGTTTTACGAGCTGGTTGAACTCGCTGTCGAAAGACAGACGCCGGAAGGGACCGAGCTGGGCGTATGGAGCGAACGATCCTTCTTTCCGTTGGGCCCGGCGGCGTAGCCGCCGACCTGGCCGAACCCGCGATTCCGCGCCTGCTGACCAAGGAAGACATACGCCGCCACTTCGTCGCGCGCGTGCCCGGGCCGGCCCGGGGCGGCGGCCTGCATCTTCTGCGCGGCGACCACGACCTCAATCCCGGCATGGCGCCCGCTGCGGCGCTGCGCGCGGCGGCGGTACTGGTGCCGCTGGTCGACCGGTCACGCGACCTGTCCGTGCTCCTGACCCAGCGCACCGCGAATCTTGAGCATCACGCCGGACAGATCGCCTTTCCAGGCGGCAGGGTCGAGGAGACGGATGCCGACGATATCGCGACGGCTCTGCGCGAAACCGAGGAAGAGATCGGCCTCAGCCGCAACCATGTCGAGCCGGTCGGGCGGCTCGACCGCTATATCACCCGTACCGGATTCACCGTTACGCCGGTTGTCGGGCTGGTCGAACCGCCCTTCAAGCTGACCCTGGCGCCGGACGAGGTGGCCGATGCCTTCGAGGTGCCGCTGTCCTTCATCCTGGATCCCGCCAACCGGCAGCGCGACAGCTACGAGTTCCAGGGCGTCGAACGCCATTTCTATGTCTTCCGCTTCGGCGAGCGGAACATCTGGGGCGCGACGGCGGGGATGCTGGTCAATCTCGCCGAAACGCTGACCGGGCGATAGGCCCCCGATGCTCAAGGATCGGTCCTGGATCGACGCCGCGCCCACGGCGAGGCTGATCGCCGCACTGGATGCGGGCGGGATCGATTTCCGCTTCGTCGGCGGCGCGGTGCGCGACGGGCTGCTCGGCCGGCCGGTGTCCGACATAGACGTGGCGACCCCGGCCAAGCCCGAGACGGTGATGCAGGCGATCGAGGCGGCCGGGCTGAAGGCAGTCGCGACGGGGCTCAAGCATGGCACCGTCACCGCCATCGCCGACCGGCGGCATTTCGAAATCACCACGCTTAGACGCGACATCGAAACCGACGGCCGTCATGCGGTCGTGGCCTTCACCGACGATTGGCGGGAGGACGCGGCGCGGCGCGATTTCACGATGAACGCGCTCTATGCCGATCGCGACGGCAAGATCACCGACTTCTTCGGCGGCGAGGACGACGGGCTTGCCGGCCGTGTGCGCTTCATCGGCGATGCGGAGGAACGGATCAAGGAGGACGCGCTGCGCATCCTGCGCTTCTTCCGCTTTCACGCACATTACGGGCAGGGCGCGCTGGATGCCGATGGGCTGGCGGCCGCGACGAAGCTTGCCGCGATGATCGACAGTCTGTCGGGCGAGCGCATTCGCGTGGAAGTCTTCAAGACGCTGCGCGCCACCGACCCCGGCCCGGTCTGGCAGGCGATGATCGATGCCGGGGTGATGGCGCATGTCGTGCCCGCCGCCGGCCGGGTCGCCGGCCTGGAGAAGATGATCGCATTGGAAAAAGTGCTGGGGCTTTCCCCAGATCCGATGCGACGGCTCGCGGCGCTGACCGGCGCCCCATCCGCCGATCTGTCGGCCGCGCTCAAGAGCCGGTTGCGGCTTTCCAACCGTGACGCCGACCATTTCGCCGCCTTCGCCGGTCAGCAGGACCGGCTGCGGCGCCTGGGCCGGCGGAAACTCGGCCAGGCGCTCTATGGTGCGGAGCCGGACTGGCTGCGCGACGCGGCGATGCTGTCGGCCGTCGAAACCGGACAGCCCGATACGGCGGCGCTGGCCGATCTCAACCGTTTCATCGGAGACTGGGTCGAGCCCCGTTTCCCGCTGGCCGGCGCCGATCTGCAGGAAGCCGGCATGAAACCCGGCCCCGAGATGGGGCGGTTACTGACCGAACTGGAAGACTGGTGGATCGGCCGCGACTTCGCGCCCGACCGTGAAGCCTGCCTGGCGCGGCTGCAGGAGCTGTAGGTCCCACGGCCGCACCGCTGGCGGTGCCGTTACCGGCGATCCTGCTCCTTGCGCTCCTGCTGCGGGCGCTGTTCGCGCTGCTGTTGGGCCTTTGCCCGCGCCTGCTGTTGCTCAGCCTGCTGTTGCTGGCGCTGGGCCTGCTGCTGTTGCCGTTGCGCTTGCTGCTGTTGGCGCTGGGCCTGTTGCTGTTGCTGGCGCTGTTCGCGCTGCTGCTGTTGTTGCGCCTTGTTCGCGTTCGCCTTGTCGCGGCCGGCCTGCTGGCGCGCCGCGCGATCGTCGGCCTGCTGTTTGGCCTTTTGCTGGCGGTCGGCCTTGCCGGCGTCGATCTTTTCCTTCTGGGCCTGCTGGCGCGCGGCTCTGGCGTCCGCCCGTTCCTTTGCCTGCTGTTGACGTGCGGCTTTGGCATCGTCGCCACCCTGCTGTCCCGGACCCTTGGCCCCCGGGCCTTGGGCATTGGCGCCATTCTGCCCCTTCTGTTGCCGCGCTGCCTGGGCATCCGCCCGGTCTTTCGCGCGCTGCTGCTGCTGAGCGTTCTGCGCATTGTCGCCCGCCGCGTTGTCGCGGGCCCTGGCGACGCCCGGGCCCTTGAAGTCGCCCGGTTTATCGGTGGCGGCGACTGCGGGCCGGCCCTGATTGTTTTTCGCGCGCAGTGACTGGTCGCCGCGGGCCGCGGCGAAATGCTGCCGCTGGTCCTCGGTCGCGTCGATGTGCTTTTGACGCGCGAAAGCCAGCTGCTCGCGGGTCGGCTGGGCGCGCACGCCGCCGTCGCCGTTGAAGCTGGTGCGGTTGATGGTCGTGTTGTTGATAACGGTCTTGTTATAGACGTTTGTAATGTGGACTCCGCCGAAATTGTTCACGGCCCGGTTGTAGGAAAACGCGCCGCCGCGCCAGTAGCCGCCGGCGAAACCGACCCCGCCATAGCCGAAGCCGTAATTGATGCCGCCGTAGAATCCGACATGCGGTCCCCAATAGCCGGGATTGAACCGGTAGACACCGCCGACGAATCCCCAATAAGGCGGCGTCCACAGAAAACCGACGCGCGGCGGCCGCACCCAGGTGCCGGGAACCCAGTAATAATCGGCATCGCCATAGGCCCAGTAGCCCGGCGTCCAAAGATAACCCGGCGCCGGGATCGGCGGCTGGTCGTAAATCGGCAACGGGGGCGGAGCGATGTTGATCGAGATGCCGATGCCGACCTGTGCCTGGGATGGCGTCGGATGGATAGCGGCGGCCATGCCGAGAAGAACTGGGAAGACGAGCTGGAAACGGCGCATTCGAAAGGTACCCCTAAGTTGGTTCTCAAAGGGCAACCGTGGGACGTTATGAACGTCGCGTCGTTTATTCGGATTTCTGCGTCCGAGAACAACGGATCATCGTAACGGCGAAATTGGCCTTTGCGGCGTGCCAATCCTCACCCCGGGCTGGCGCCAAGGAAATTGACGAGACAACACTATAACAGTGGATGGTCCCGGTCTATTCGGAAAGATCCCAGGGAAGCTTGAGCAGCCCCGAATAGGCCAGGGCCCCGGCAGGGATAAACGCCCGCCCGCCACGCAGCTGCGCGGCGAGCAGACATCTTGCGGCTATTGGCCGGTATCCTTGTTCTTTTTGTGCTGCTGCTGCTGGCGCGCTTGCTGGTGTTGCTGGGCTTGCTGCTGCTGCTGTTGGCGGGCCTGTTGCGCCTGCTGCTTCTGCTGCCGCGCCTGTTGTTGCTGTTGGGCTTTCTGCTGCTGCTGCTGTTGGCGGGCCTGTTGCGCCTGCTGTTGCTTCTGCTGTCGCGCCTGTTGTTGCTGCTGGGACTTCTGCTGCGCCTGCTCTTGCTTATGCTGGCGAGCCTGCTGTGCCTGCTGGCGCTGCTGCTGCTGTTGGGCCTTGTGGTTATTGGCCTTTTCCTGCGCGGCCTGCTGACGGGCAGCCCTGGCGTCCGCGTGCTCCTTGGCCTTTTGCTGGCGCGCCGCTTTCTGTGCGTCCGCCTGGCCCTTGCCGCCCTGGTCCTGTCCCTTGGCAGCGGCGCGGTCTTTGGCCTGCTGCTGGCGTGCCGCCTTTCGTGCCTCGGCCGCGTCGTTGCCGCCCTGCTGCCGGTCCTGTTTCGCATGGTCCCGCTGTTTGGCGCCGGTGGCGCCCGGACCTTTGAGGTTGCCCGGCTTGTCCGTGGCGGCGACCGGCGGATGGCCCTGATTGTTCTTGGCGCGCAGCGACTGATCGCTCTTGGCGGCCCTGAAATGCTGCTTCTGGTCGTCGGTCAGCGGAATCGGTCTTTTCCGGGCCTCCCTCGCGGCGGCGATCTGCTGCCTGTCCGGCCGGGCGTTAATGCCGTTCCGGCCGCCGTTGAAGCTGATCCGGTTGACGGTCCGATTGTTGATGACGGTCTTATTATAGACGTTCGTCACATGGACGTTGCCGAAATTGTTGACGGCGCGGTTATAGGAGAATGCTCTGCCACGCCAGAAACCGCCCTCGAATCCGATGCCGCCATATCCGAAACCGTAATTGATGCCGCCATAGAAGCCGACGCGGGGGCCCCAATATCCCCGGTGGAAGACGTAGAAGCCCCTGTGCCAGCCCCACCAGGGGGGCGTCCACAGGACGCCGATCCGCGGCGGTCGCACCCAGACGCCGGGAATCCAGTAATAGTCGCCGCCGCCATAGCCCCAATAGCCGGGGGTCCAGATATAGCCGACCGCCGGCATCGGCGGCTGGTCGTATTCCGGCAATTCCGGCGGCTCGGTCGTGACCGAAAGGTCGACATCCGCGCCTTCGTCGCTATCGACCGAGACGTCGACATCCGTGCCTTCGTCGGTATTGACCGAGACGTCGACATCGGTTTGCGCGAAGGATATCGCCGGATGCGTCGTCATCGCGACGCCGAGAATGAATGGAAGTACAAGGTTTAGGCTGCGCATTATTATGAACTCCCCAATCGTTGTTCTTCAAAGGACGACCTTGGGAAGTTATGAGGTTCGCGTTGTCGGGCTTAGCGTGGCCGAGAACGGCGGATCATCGTAACGACTGCAACGGCCTTCGCGATGTGCCGATCTTCGCGGCGGGCTCGACAGCCCTCACCAATCCGATCGACGCTGCAACATTATGATCGCGGGCGCACCTGGACTATTCGGAATGGTCCTTATGGGATTCTACGTACTGCGCGTGCTCAACGCGCAGGCTCTCGGATCAGACCCAGCCCGCCAGCGGCGGCAGGGACATCAGGATCGCCTCGACATTGCCGCCGGTTTTCAGACCGAATACGGTGCCGCGGTCGTAGAGCAGGTTGAACTCGACATAGCGCCCGCGCCGCTTCAGCTGGTGTGCGCGGTCGGCTTCGGTCCAGCCGGCGTTCATGTGCTTCGCGACGATCGGGACATAGGCGTCGATGAAGCCGGCGCCCACGCCCTGGGTGAAGGCGAAGTCGCGCTCCCAGTCACCGGTCGACAGATAGTCGTAGAAGATGCCGCCGACGCCGCGCGTCTCACCCCGGTGCGGCAAATAGAAATACTCGTCGCACCATTCCTTGTAGCGCGGATAATAGGTGGGGTCGTGCGCGTCGCAGGCGGCTTTGAGCGCGGCGTGGAAATGCGCCGCGTTCGTGTCGCCCTCGACCATCGGGGTCAGGTCCGCCCCGCCGCCGAACCAGCTTTTGGAGGTGGCGATCATCCGCGTGTTCATGTGCGTCGTCGGCACATTGGGCGAGCGCGGATGGGCGACCAGGCTGATGCCGGTGGCGAAGAATTCCCCGGTTTCCGCGGCGCCCGGGATCTGTTTGCGGAAATCCGGGCTGAACGTGCCGTGCGTGGTGGAGATGTTGACGCCGACCTTCTCGAACACGCGGCCGCGCATGACGGACATCACGCCGCCGCCCCCTTCGAGCCCGTCATCGGACTGGCGCTTCCATTCCTTGCGTTCGAACCGCCCGGCGGGCAGGTCGGCATGGGGGCCGGTGAGATCGTCCTCGAGTTTTTCGAACGCGGCGCAGATGCGGTCGCGCAAGGTGCGGAACCAGGCTTCGGCGCGAGCCTTCTCCTCGACGGTCGCCTGGTGGTCGCTAAGATTGCGGTCGCTTAGGTTCGGTGTGTTCATTCGGGCAGCTGTCCGGTTTGTCGCAGAGCCTCAGCCAATGCAATGGCGGCGGCCTGGGCGACATTGATCGAGCGCAAGCCGGGTTTCATCGGGATTCGGATGCGCGCATCCGCCGCGTCATGTACGTCCGCCGGCACGCCGGCGCTTTCGCGCCCCATGACGATATGGTCGTCGGCCTGGAAGGTGAAATCGGCATGCGACCGATCGCCCGCGGTGGTCAGCAGAACCAGCCGTCCGCGCGCCGTTTGCCGGAAGGCGTCCCAGGAGGTGTGGCGGACCAGATCCAGCCGGTCGATATAGTCCATTCCGGCCCGCCTCATGCGCTGGTCGCTCACGGGAAAGCCGCAAGGCTCGACAAGATCGAGCGATACGCCCATACAGGCCGCCAGCCGCATTATTGCGCCGGCATTTTGTGGAATATCGGGCTGAAAAAGGACCAGTCGGATCACGATGAAAACCGGGCGGCCCAGGGGCGGGACGGCATGTCGCGACACTATGTCGTCAGCCCCCGCTTTGCAAGGCGAGGGGCGGCATGTATATCGGTTCCCATCGTCCGGCCCCCGGTCGTGCTTCGGTGCGTTCGCAGCTGAAGCGATCCCCTCGCCGGCGATGTATTTGGAGTTTGGGAGAACATAATGGTCGATGCCACCCATGACGCCCACGGCGGCGACGGGCAAACCAGGCGCGAATTTCTCTATCTGGCCGCCGGCGCGATGGGTGCGGTCGCTTCCGCCGGCGTTGCGTGGACATTGGTCGACAGCATGAATCCGGCGACCGACACGCTGGCGCTGTCCACCATCGACGTGAACCTGGCGCCGATCGCCGAGGGCATGGGCGTCGTCACCATGTGGCAGGGCAAGCCGGTTTTCATCCGTCATCGCACCGCCGCGGAAATTTCCGAGGCGCAGAGCGTCAAGCTGTCGGACCTGCTCGACCCGCTGACCGAGAACCCGAAGACGGGGGTGCGCGACGAGCCGGCGACCGACGAGAATCGCGTTCAGAAGTCGCCCTGGCTGATCCTGATCGGCATCTGCACGCATCTCGGCTGCATTCCGCTGGGCAACAAGCCGACCGACGACCGCGGCGAATATGGCGGCTATCGCTGCCCGTGCCACGGCTCGCAGTACGACACGTCGGGCCGCGTCCGCCATGGACCGGCGCCGCTCAACTTGCCGGTGCCGCCGTACAGCTTCACCAGCGACACTGCCGTTCGGATCGGCTGAGGGAATAAGGACCGCTCTCATGGCGCATGCAAAAACACCTTCCGCCTTTACCAATCCCCTGATCCGCTGGGTCGACGACCGGCTTCCGGTCTTCTCCATGATCTCCAAGGAATACGGCGTCTTCCCGACGCCGCGGAACTTCAACTATCTGTGGAATTTCGGCGCGCTGGCGCTGTTCATGCTGGTCATGATGATCGTGACCGGCGTCTTCCTGGCGATGCAGTACACGCCGAACGCCGACCTGGCGTTCGCGTCGGTCGACCGCATCACCCGCGACGTCAATTTCGGCTGGCTGATCCGGACGCTGCACGCGAACGGGTCGTCGATGTTCTTCCTTGTGGTCTATGTCCACATCTTCCGCGGCATGTATTACGGCTCGTACAAGCGGCCGCGTGAGCTGCTGTGGCTGTTCGGCTGCGTGATCTATCTCCTGATGATGGCGACCGCCTTCCTGGGCTACACGCTGCCCTGGGGCCAGATGTCGTTCTGGGGCGCCACCGTCATCACCAACTTCTTCACCGCCATTCCGATCGTCGGCAAGGCGATCACCACCTGGCTGTGGGGCGGTTTCGCCGTCGCCAACCCGACGCTGAACCGCTTCTTCGCGCTGCACTACCTGCTGCCGTTCATCATCGCGGCGGTCGTGTTCCTGCATGTGTGGGCGCTGCACGTGACGGGTTCCAACAACCCGCTGGGCATCGAGCCGAAGAGCGACAAGGACACGCTGCCCTTCCATCCCTACTACACGATGAAGGATTCGTTCGGCCTGTCGGTGTTCCTGCTGATCTATGCCGCGATCGTGTTCTACATCCCCGACTATCTGGGCGACACGGAGAACTATGTGCAGGGCAACCCGCTGGTGACGCCGCCCTCGATCGAGCCGGAATGGTACTTCCTGCCGTTCTACGCGATCCTGCGTTCGGTTCCGAACAAGCTGCTGGGCGTGCTCCTGATGGGCGGCGCCGTGTTCATGCTGTTCCTCATGCCGTGGCTCGACACGTCGAAGGTGCGCAGCGCCAAGTTCCGCCCCTGGTACCAGTGGTGCTTCTGGTTCTTCGTGGCGGACGCGCTGTTGCTGGGCGATGTCGGCGCGCATCACCCGGAAGGCATCTGGGTGCTGCTCGGCCAGATCGCGACGATCTATTATTTCGGTTTCTTCCTGATCCTGCTGCCGTTCCTCGGCTGGTTCGAGAAAACCCTGCCGTTGCCGACGAGCATCAGCGAATCGGTTCTGGGCGGTGGAAAGCTCGCCGGTGCGGCCGCCGCAAAGCCGATGGAGAAGGCTTAATGTTGAGTTTCCGTTCCTTCTTCATCGCGGGCGCGCTCGCGCTCACCGCGGTCCCTGTGTTCGCGCAGGAAGTCGAAAAGCCGGCAAGCCAGGACTGGAGCTTCTACGGAGTCTTCGGGACCTACGACCGGGCGGCGCTGCAGCGCGGCTTCCAGGTCTATCGTGAGGTGTGCTCGGCCTGCCACTCCATGAACCTGCTCGCCTATCACGACCTTGAGGGCATCGGGTACAAGCCGGCGGAGATCAAGGCTATCGCCGCCTCGGTGCAGGTGCCGGACGATCCCGACGACACGGGTGAGGTCAAGGACCGCCCCGGCCGGCCGTCGGACCATTTCAAGGCGCCGTTCGCCAACGAAAAGGCGGCGCAGGCCGCCAATAACGGCGCGCTGCCCAAGGATCTGTCGCTGATCGTGCGCGGCCGCAAGTTCGGCCCGGACTACATCTATGCGCTGATGACCGGCTTCAAGGACGCTCCGGCCGACGTGAAGATGGGCAAGGGCATGAACTACAACGTCGCGTTCCCCGGCCATCAGATCGCGATGCCGCCGCCGCTCACCGACGACCGCGTGACCTATGCCGACGGCACCAAGGCGACGCTGGCGCAGGAAGCGCACGACGTGACCACGTTCCTGTCGTGGGCCTCCGACCCGCATCTGGAAGACCGGCACCGCATCGGCGCCCGCGTCATGCTGTTCCTCGGCGCGCTGGCGGTCATGATGTATTTCGTGAAACGCAAGGTCTGGTCGAAGATCGAACATTAAGGACCGCATTGAACATTGAACACTTGCGGCAATTGGGCCGCGGTTCGATTGGCATCGTTGAGCTAAAGGGCGATATCGGGACCCTCCCGGTATCGCCCTTTTTCTTTTTGGCTATTTCATACGCCTGTTGCATTTTCATCACGGTACTTGCCCGTTCCGCTTGCCGGAACCGCGCCGGGCGACATTAAGAATTGACCACGGCGTAGAAAAAACCCTACGTTTTTACGAATCATTGCGCGGATTGCATGTCGCGACGTGGGAATCGGGGAACTTCGGCGTAAAGCGCCGATGCAAAACCGGTCAGACATGAAAGTTTAGGGAGGGATTAGGGATGAGGTCTCGTTTCAT
>DATJHU010000161.1:0-6867 GCA_035493715.1 Alphaproteobacteria bacterium
TGCTGGAGAAGACCAACGCCTATCGCTGGATCATCAAGAGCCCGGTCCGCAACTATTACGGCGAGTCCGACGAGGTCATCACGCCGGGCCTCGGCCAGCTGGCGATGACCTTTCAGCGCGGCATCGGCAGCGGCAACACGAAGGTCGAAGCCGTTTCCACCGGCAAGACCGATCACCGCGGCACCTACGCGACCGCCGCGCCGCAATGGAAGGCCTGGTTCGACGGCCTTTGACGCGCCATCCCTCAGGTCTGCGATTCCGGAACGGTGATCCTTAGCCCGTCGAGCTCTTCGGACAGCTTGATCTGGCAGGTGAGCCGACTGTTCGGGCGCACGTCGATACAGCCGGACAGCATCTCCTTTTCCTGTGCCGACGGCAGCGGCAACCGGTCTGCCCAGGCTTCGTCGACATAGCCGTGGCAGGTGGCGCAGGCCATCGCGCCGCCGCATTCGCCGATGATACCCGCGATCGAATGCTCGGTCGCGCAGCGCATGACGTTGTCGCCCGGCATGCCGTCGACCGTGCGGGTTTCGCCGTCGATATCGATAAAGGTGACCCGCATCGGTTACGCCGCTCCGTAAGGCTGGACCCATAGCTCGCGCGGGCCGCGCAGCACGCCGCCGACGAACTCGACCTCGGATTCGGGCTTGATGCGGATGTTAGGGTAACGCTCGAACACGATGCGAAGCGCGGTCTCCAGCTCCCGTCGGGCGAGGTGCATGCCCAGGCAGAAATGCACGCCGCGGCCGAAGCTGATCAGTTCGCGGTTGTCGCGCGACGGCTCGAAGCGGGCAGCGTCAGGGAAGACCTTCGGATCGCGGTTGGCGGCGGTAATGCCGAACAGCACCCAGTCGCCCTTCTTGATATGCGCATCGCCCAGCTTGATGTCGCCGGTTGCCATGCGCGGCAGCATCGCGGTCGGCGGCTGCCAGCGAAGGCCTTCTGTCGCCAGCGCCTCGCGTTCCTTGTTCCCCTTGAGCGCCATGGCGCGCAGGTTGGGGTCGGACAGCACGCAGGCGAACAGACTGCCGGCGTTCTTGTAGGTCGTGTCCGACCCGGCCGGGAACAGCAGGCGAAACAGCGACAGGATCTGCTCGTTGTCCAGCCGCCGACCCTCGAACTCGGACTTGACCAGCGTCGAGACGAAATCGTCGGTCGGCGCGCGTCGGCGGTCCTCGATGATCCGGGTCATGTAGTCGTCGAAGGCGGCCTTGGATTTCAGCGCACCCTCCGGGTCCCACGGAAAGTCGATCAGCTTGACCGCCCATTCCAGCAGCATCGCCTCGTCGCTGACCGGGATGCCCAGCAGTCGTGTGATGACGGTAAAGGGGTATGGGCGCGTGAAGCCCTGCACGAACTCAACCTCGCGCTGCCCCTCCAGCCTGTCCATCAGCTCGTGCGCGATCGGCTCGATCAGCCTTTCGACATAGCCGCGGACGCTGGCCGGCAGGAACGGTGCGGCGACCGAGGCGCGGGCCACCCGGTGCTTCTCGCCCGACATGGTCTGCATCGTCATGCCCATCGATGGGGCCGAGATGATGCGATAGCCGTCGCCCGGGTCGAAATGCTCCAAGTCGTTGAACGCCTGGTTCAGTTCCTTGTGGTCCAGGATCGCCCAGACCGGAGCGCCGAGATATTTCACGCGCACGACCGGACCGTTGGGCCTCAGCTCTTCGATCAGCTCGTGCAGATTGGTGACCTCGTCATAGGCGAAGTCCACATCGGGCATCAGCGGCGCCAGCGCGTCCATTCCGTCCTCCCTGCTTGTCGTTGGAGGCCACTATAAGGCCGCAGCGAATTTCCTGGCCAGAGAGATGAACGCATCGATACCGGGCGTGCGGTATTTCCTGCGGTTGGCCAGCAGGTAGAAGCGTCGGTGCAGGTCCAGGTCGGGCGTCTTGATCTCAACCAGGCTGCCGGTCGCGAAGGGCTCGGCCAGCGCCAGGCGGGAGACGCAGCCGATGAAGCGCCCACCCGCGACCATGCCCTTGATCGCCTCGGTATGCTCCAGCTCGAGCCCGATCCGCCAGCGCGGCCACCACGGCGTCATCGCGCGGTCCAGTGTCTGACGTGTACCCGATCCGGGTTCGCGCACGACCCACTTTTCTTCAAGCAGGCGTTCGATTCCGGCCTTGCCTTGGGCGGCCAGCGGGTGGCCCGGCCCGCAGAACACGGCCAGCTCGTCGCTCAGCCAGTCGCTGACCTCCAGGTCGGGATCGGCGATCTCCCCCTCGATCAGCGCAAGGTCGAGGTCGAAACCGGTCAAGGCCGAAGTGATATGGCTGGTGTTGCCGATCTCAAGTTTCACGTCGGCGCCGGGATGGGCCTGCAGATAGCGGTCGATCAGCGCAGGGCAGAGATAGTTGCCGATGGTCAGCGACGCGCCGAGGCGGAGCGTGCCCAACCCCTCGCCCCCGGCCAGCAGGCCCTCAAGCTCCACCGCCCGGTCCAGCATCTCCAGCGCCTTGGGCATGATTGACCGGCCGAGTTCATTCAGTTGCAGCCGCTTGCCGACGCGGTCGAACAAGGGCCGCCCGAACTGCCGCTCCAGTTCGCCGAGCGCGGTCGAGGCCGCCGATTGCGACATGGCGATTCGGTCGGCGGCATGGGTCACGTTGCCGGCCTGGCCGATGGCGACGAAGACCTGCAGCTGGCGAAGGGTGAAGCGCATTCATCCAGACTATAGATCGTCCATATCCAAACAACCCATTTTTCAAATCATCGGACGATACCCATCTTCCGGTCGTCATTGACGGAAGGACAGGAAGATGGCGGCCTTTGGCTCCGAGCAGGTTTTGAGCGTGCGGCACTGGAACGACACGTTGTTCAGCTTCACCACCACCCGCAGCCGCGAGCTGCGCTTCGAGAACGGTCATTTCGTGATGGTCGGGCTGGAGGTCGAGGGCAAGCCGCTGCTGCGCGCCTATTCGATCGCGAGCCCGAACTATGAGGACCATCTCGAATTCTTCTCGATCAAGGTGCCGGACGGTCCGCTGACCTCCCGCCTGCAGCATCTGAAGGCCAACGACAACGTCCTGATCGGCCGCAAGCCGGTGGGCACGCTGGTGCTGCGCGACCTGAAGGCCGGGGCGAACCTCTATATGTTTTCCACCGGCACCGGCCTTGCCCCGTTCATGAGCCTTATCCGTGACCCCGAGCTCTATGAGCGATTCGAGAAGGTGATTCTGGTCCACGGCGTGCGCACGGTCAGCGAACTGGCCTATGCCGACTACATCCGCGACGAGCTGCCGAAGCATGAGCTCTTGGGCGAGGAGATCGCGCAGAAGCTGATCTACTACCCGACCGTGACGCGCGAGCCGTTCCGCAACCGCGGCCGCCTGACCGACCTGGTCCAGACCGGCCAACTGTTCGCCGATATCGGCCTGCCGCCGCTCGACCCGGCGCGCGACCGCGCCATGATCTGCGGCAGCCCCAGCATGCTGGCGGAGACCTCCGCTCTGCTGGACGCGCGCGGCTTCGAGATTTCACCGTCGAGCGGCGTCGCGGGGGATTATGTGATCGAGCGGGCGTTTGTCGAGCGGTAGGCCAGCCTCCGCCCCCTGGTATAGCATCACCTGTCGGCCGTTTTTACACTTTGGAAAACCTCTGTCCGGGCGGTGGAAATATAAGATAATCAAGACAAAACACTGACGGTCCTGGCACGGAACTTGCGTCGATGCGTTGGCCGCTCTTCGCGGCGAATGGAGAGTTCCGTGCAGTTCATCCGCGCCTTGGTCATCCCCGCTTCGCTTCTCGGCCTATTCGCCTCCGGTCCTGCGTGCGCGGCCGGCGCGTCAGCTTCGGCGTTCTCGGCCAATTTCACCACCGACGGCGTCAACACGGCGATCGACCCGGTCAACACGCTCAGCAGCGGTCCCGACCCGCGCTATGACAAGACGCACAAGGCCGGCGCCTATCACAACCAGCTGATCCTGACCGACGCTGCGTCGCCACCCGCATTGACGGTCGACACGTCCGGCAGCACCTCACGCATCCTGGGTATCTTCGGAATCGACACGAGTTCGGCGGAGGGCGACGCCACGGTGACCGGGCTCAACTTGAAACTGGCGCCCTATGTGCCGCCGGGCAGTAATGCAATCCCCGCGCCCTATTTGCAGATCACGGCGAACAGCGTGCACGAAACCGCGAACTACGACGCGCTCTTCATCGTGCCGAATCGCATGAGGGTGTCGAGCGCGGGCCGGTTCGATGGCCTCACCATCACCGGCAGCCTTGTCGGCGGCAAGACGCTGAAGGTCACCGGTGCGCAAAAGCCGGACACGGTCCTTTTCCAGAGCGATACCGTGACCATCACCCTGAACAGTAAGCTGGTGACCGCCCTCATCTCCTGCTCGCTGAAATGCAAGTTGACCCCTTACAGCGTCCGCGCCGCCGGGGTCGACGTCGCGCTGAACGGCGCGAAGCTGGGCAAGCATAAGGTTTCCGGCGATATCTCCGTTGCCGCCGTGGCAGCGGGATCGGGCCGCGGGTTTTAGCGGGGGATTCACATCAGGGCGGCAAGCCGTTCCGCAACACCGAGATCCATACGGTACGCGACGGCAAGATCGTCGCGGTCGAGGTCTATTTCGGCTGGTCCCTGCCGCACGAAGCAGCTGAAGGCGTGTTTGTGGATCGGGGCTAAGGGATTCCGCCTGACTAAGGAAGCCTTCTCCCGTTCGAGGGGAGAAGGTGGCGCGCGGCGCCGGACGAGGGTTCAGGTGCATTCGAAATCCCCTGCACCCTTACGCCCCGGCTTCGCCGGGACCCTTGTAAGTCGAACGGGCGAAGGCTTGTTCTTCAACGAGCCCGACCACATCGTCCCGCCCTTGCGCCCGCAAGGCCGCGACCATCCCGGCGATATCCTCCGGCAGCTTGTGCTGGTTGAATTTCAGCGTTCCGCGCAGGGCGGTGACTTTCATCTCGAAGCCGACGATGCCGGGCAGCATCGCCTCGAAGGTGCCGTCGGCCATCTTGGCGCGCGTCCAGGCGGGCTTCGGCGCCAGCCCGGCCTCCATTGTCGCCGACAGGGCGTCCAACTGCGCGACAAGCTCGTCGCGGCTCATCCGCCGAACGGGACCCTCGGCCTCGACCGCGCGGTAGAGCCAGGTCGGCACCTGGTTCGGACGGGCATACCAGTCGGGGCTGACATAGCAATCGTCACCGAGAACGCCGGCCAGCGTTGTGAGCCCATCCAAATGCGGCACAAGGCGGTTGGCGCGGGCCAGATGGAACTGCAGGTTGCCGGCTGTGGTCACCACGACCGGGGCATGCGCCACCATCGGCCCGTCGGGCGTCTGCGCAAAGATGTGCGCGAAGGCGCGTTCGCTGACGAAGGCCCACATGGCGGCTTCGTCCGTCCAGCCAAAGGCGGCGTTCGGATGCATCTGATGTCCTCCATCATACGACGGAGGAACCTTAGCAGAATGGGGGTCGCATGATGATCCGGCGGAAGCGCCGCGCCGCTATTTCTTCTCTTGCGATCCGTCGCTATCGCTCCAGGCGATCGGCGTCATGGGGGCGTTTTCGTCGCGGTACATTTTAATCATAGTGAATAAGCCGAGAGCCGCGATCGCGCCGCTGACAATCATCGCGATCAGAAGCAAAGTATTCGCAAAGACGGATACCGGTCCGAATACATGAAGATATGTTATAACAGAGGGCACGAGTACGAGTGTGCCGAATATGAACAAGATTCCGCCCATATAACGCCTCAACTTCCACTATATTGGATAATTATAGCGCATAAATATGATGAAAGCGACTCACAATCAGGCTAAAAAATAAAATAAAACCGTTATGTAATAAAATATTTACGATACTTATTTCATAAATTGAAGTCGTAGAATCTAAATTTTCTCTCATATTTCCTTAAGGCGTAATAAGTACCAACCGGGCTGAGCGCCGGATAGAGCGCCCGGATTCAATCCGCCGGCGCGGCCCCGCCGACGCGATGCGGATGCATCGCCCGGCGTTTCGGCGGTGTTTCCGGCGCCGGCCAGTTCAGCAGCGCGCGTGCGGTACGGCCCAGCAGCCACGCCTTGTCGTCCTCGGACAGCACCGGCGACTGGAGGAGATAGAACAGTGATTCCCCCCAGGTCGCGCGGTGGCGGGTCACCGTATAGTCGCTGGCCCACAGCATGCGCTCGCGCCCGAAGGCGTCCAGCGCGCGCTTCAGCTTCGGATCGAGGTCGGGGAACGGGTAGGGATCGGCCGACAGGAATGAGGTCGCATGCGCCCATTTCAGGCTGACATTCGGATAGGCCGCCAGCGCCAGTGCATCGTCCATCGGGGCCTTGCCGTGCGGCGCATCGAAGACGACGCCGCAATGGTCCAGGGAGATGCTGAGATCGGGGAATTTCCGTGCATAGGCGGCCAGATGCGGCACGCTGCCCGGGCAGCAGACGAAGAGCGGCAGGCCGTGCCGCCGAGCGGCGGCGAATATCGGATCAAAGCCGCCCTCCTTGAAGGCCGCGACCTCTGCCTCGCCGAACACCACGGTGCGCAGAGCCTTCAGCGCCGGTGACGCCGCCAGCGTCTCGATCCAGCCATCCAGGCCGGGGTCGAACGGATGTATCCGCATCAGGAAGGCAAACCGCTCCGGATGTGCCAGCGCGGCCGCCTCCGCGTTCGGCCCAATAGGGCGAAACACACCGTTCGGCAGCGCGTAGGCCGGCAGCAGCTGCGACGGGTTCGCCGCCGGTCCGACATATTCGTCCACCAGCACCGACTGGATGCCCAGTGCATCCATGATGGCGAGCGTTGCCTCCGTGCCGATCACATTGGCGTGAACCTGGCTGTCGACGATGTCCATTGCGTCCTCCCGCGTATTGTCGGCGAACCTACCCGTTCTCACGCCGACTGGGGAGC
>DATJHU010000162.1:0-16967 GCA_035493715.1 Alphaproteobacteria bacterium
CAGAGCATCAACCAGACGCTGATCGTGCTGTCGGCCTTCGCCTATCCGCTGACCCGCCGCTTCCTGGGCAGCCGCTGGATACCGGCTTTCTTCCTGGCGATGGCCGCGATCGGCCTGGTGCTGCTCGGCTCCTCGCACAGCCTGCTGCAGGTCGGCATCGCGCTCGCCTTCACAGGCATGGCCAGCGGCACTTTGTTCCCCCACCAGTCAAACCTGATCCTGTCGCGCGCAACGTCGGATATCCGCGGACGCGCGGTCGGCCTGATGGTGTCGAACCAGTTCCTGGCCGACACGATCAATCCGTACGTTTACCCGCCGTTGGCAGTGGCCGTCGGTGGGCTCGGCAATTCCATCGTCGCGGTCGGCCTCGCCTGCGGTGTCGGCGTTCTGGCCGCCCTCGCCTACGGTGCACGAACCCGCAATGTGCCGCTGACTGCAGAGGCGAAGGGTTATGGCCACTAAGGGACTCTTCCGCCGCTTCTTCTATTGGCTGGGCGTGGCGGCAGCCGTCGCCATCGTCGCGGTGATTATCGGCGGTGTGCTGCTGGTGAAGAAAGGCGCATCGCTCGACGCTGAAGCCAAAACCTATGTCGACAGCGCCGTCGTTGCGATCTGCGGAAAATGGGACCGGCAGCAATTGCTCGACCGCGCCTCACCGGAGTTCATGGCGGCGATCAAGCCCGAACAGCTCGACGCGCTGTTCGCCTCGCTTTCCGCCGCCGGAGCGCTCACGAAATACGAGGGCGCGAATGGCCAGGCCAAAATCATGGTTTATAACGGCAATGAGCGGATCACCGCCAAATATGTCGCCAAGGCGCTATTTGAGAAAAACGCCGCCACGATCACGCTCTCGCTGACCAAGAACGGCGAGACGTGGCAAATCTCGTCTTTCCACGTCAATCTCGAGCCCAGACCGCCCGACGACACCGTGCAGCACATCTGAGGGTGGTCAGTTACCGATCATCCTGCCGATAGCGCGGGCCAGCCGGGCAATCCCCTCTTCGATCCGATCGTCCGGGACCTGCGGGAAGGCCAAGCGGATTGTGTTGTGCCTGACCTCGACCGGATAGAAGGAGCGACCGGAAACAATCGCGACCTTCTCGTCGCGCAGCGCGGCAGTTGCCAGTGCGGCGCCGTCGACGCGCGGCGGCAACTCGACCCAGACATACATTCCACCATCCGGGCGGGTCCATGTAACGCCCGGCGGCATATGCGCCGAAAGCGCCGCGAGCACCGCATCGAGGCGGCGGCCGTAAAGTGCGTTCACCACTGGAATCCGCGCCTCGAGGATCCGGCTCGCCAATTCCAGCATCAACATCTGGTTGAATGTGCTGGTATGCAGATCGCACGCCTGTTTCAGTAATGTCAGGCGATGGATGACCGGCGAGGCGGCAACGATCCAGCCGACGCGTAGAGAGGGCACGATCACCTTGGAGAAGGTGCTGGTATAGATGACCCGGCTCTGCTCGATTCCGCCCGACCGCTCGACGTCCAGCGCCAGCAGCGACAGCACCGGCTCGCCGCGATAGCGCAGCTTCTCATAGGCGCTGTCCTCGATCAGCGGCAGGCCGCGCGCCACCGCCTGGTCCAGCAGCGTGAGGCGCTCGTTGCACGTCAGGCAGATGCCCATCGGGTTCTGGAAGTCGGGCATCAGATAGGCGAACTTCGCCGCCGGCGCGCCGCCGTCCGCCAGTTCCGCCACAGTGCCATAGGACGCCTCGCAGGCATCGAAGGCCCTGAGCGCCCCGATATAGGTCGGCGCCTCGGTCAGCACGCGGTCGCCCGGCGACAGGAACAGCCGGCCGACCAGGTCGAGCCCCTGCTGCGAGCCGCTGGTGATCAGGATGTTCTCGGGTCCGCACGGTGCGCCGAGGCCGGTCATATAGGCGGCAAGCCATTCACGCAGCGGCCGGTACCCGCCGCTCTCGGAATATTGCAGCGCGACCCGCGCCTTCGCCGGATCGCCCAGGATGCGCTGAGCGGCGTCCGCGACTTCAGCGATTGGGAAGACCGAAGGATCGGGAATGCCACCGCCGAACGAAATCACGTCCGCCTGCCCCATCAGGCGCGCCAGTTCCCGCACGTCCGACGGCAGGACGCGAGAAGCGCGGCTGGCGTAGAGGCTGGCCCAGTCGATCATCGGGACGGGCAGAGCCTCACCCGAACTTGAACAGCCTCTGGGCGTTCTCGTGCAGGATCAGGCTGCGCTCTTGCGGCGAGACGCCCGACATCGAGGATTGGATCGTGCGCCAGGAATAGGGCCAATCGGCGCTGATATGCGGATAATCGCTGGACCACAGAATGCGCTCCGCCCCGACATACTGACGGCTCTGAAGCCCGAACGTATCGGTCATGTATCCATAATGGAAATGCCGGTCGATATACTCGCGCGGCGGCTTCAGCAGGCCGAACTTCGTCACGGGTTCCAGCCGGTTATAGTTGTTCTCGATCTGCTCCTTCACATACGGCACCCAGCCGAAATCGACTTCGGCGAAGAACACGTCGAGCGCAGGATAGCGATCGAACACGCCTGCGAAGATCATCTCGATCATGCGGTTCGGCGCATCGAAGAAGCGGCCATAGCCCGGCAGCTTCGCCTTATGCGCGCCCGGCATGTTGAGCGACATGGCGACATGGATGGTGAGCGGCATGTTACGCCGCGCCAATTCGGCCCAGACCTCATCGTCCGCCGGATCGATTGCCAACGTGCCGTTCGGCCAGCAGCCGATCACGATCGTGCGCATGCCCGGCCGGTCCAGCACCCGTTCCATCTCGGCCAGCACCGCCTTGGGTCCGCCGCGCGTCGGCATCATCGCCGCGCCGCAGAAGCGGTCGGGCGCGGTCGCGACGAATTCTGACAGCCAGTCGTTATAGGCCCGCACCAGTTCCAGGTGGAATGGCTCGTCCGGGTTGGCGAAGATCGCCTGGCTGAGGCGCGGCGTCGGGAACAAGACTTCTGCGTCGACATTGTCGCGGTCCATCTCCGCGATGCGCGCCTTGGGGTCGTATCCGCCGGGGCGGATGTCTTCCCATTTCATCCAGCCCTTCATCTCCTCGGGCGGCAGGCCGGCGCAATTGTTCCAGCCGAAATTCACCGGGTCCTTGACGCCCTCGATAATCCAGGCGTGACCTTCGGGGAAACGCTCCATCCGTGGCGCCCGATCCTTGAATTTGGACGACATGCGGGTCGTCCACAGGTCACCGGGCTCGGTGACGTGGCCGTCCGAATTGATCAGGCGGTATTCCCGCATATTGCGCGTGAGCGAATCCATTCCCCCGGGTCCCTTCCCACCGTCGATGTCGAACATTCAATCTTATATATGATTAACATAACAGGACATTCGCGACAAGATCGCGCGAGATGCCTGATCTTGTCGCCGTTCGGGCACAGAGTCGATCCCTTGGCGCCCCCGTCAGCCCAAACGCTTGGGCTCAAAGCCGCAGGATCCTGGACTGCGGCCAAACATTACAAAAGACCCCCCGGATAATGTAGGACAGCGCCCTGTCGGGTCGTTAGTGTAATGTTAATAAATACGCCGGGGACTTCGCGCTGTCCGGCAGTTAAATCCTATTGGGGGACCCGACGGATGTCGCCAGTACGCTGCAAGACCGCGCTGATCCTGGGGCTGACATTGGGCGGCGCGGCCTTTTCGGAGCCGTCTTCGGCCTTCACGACCTGCACCGCGACGCAGCTTGAATCCACGCCGTCGAAACTTCCGATGGAAGCAGAGGATCCCATAGTACTGGGGTCCCACGTCTATCTGACCTATGTGAACGCACGAAGCCTCATCTTTCGCTACAGCGCCGACGGCGGCCGCCATTTCACCGCGCAACGGCTGGACGACGGCAACGCCACATACGTCAGTCGACCGCGCATCGCGGCCAGCGGCAATCATGTCTATATCGTCTGGAACAACATCCTGAATGGAGCCGGACAAATCATGTTCCGTGTCTCCGACGATTACGGCGCCAGCTTCAGCCCGGCGGTCTCACTCGGCGCATCGTTCCCGGATGACGCGTCGCAAATGGGGGTCTACGGCATCGGCGTGACGGTTGCCTTCGTCGATTCGGAACGCAAACTTGCCTTGGTTTCGAGCGCCGACGGCGGCAAGACCTGGCCCTACCGGCGGACCGCCTCGCTCGGCGGGTTCGCGCGTGAGGAAACTGCCGCGCGCCGGGGCAACAATATCGTGGCCGGCTGGTCGGAATTGGACGGCACCGGCAACTTCACCTACGTAGCCACCAGCACCGACGGCGGCGCCAGCTACAGCGTTAAGAAGCTGTCGCCGGTGTCGCTGGTTGGGCGCGAGCGACAGGTCGCGGTCTCGCTGACGACGGGTATCTGGTACATCTACGCGATCGATCAAAGCCTTAGGTCCACCGACGGTACAAGCGCCCCCGCCACCGCGAATGTTGCCGCCGGATCGTCCGCGCCGAACGATCCGCAGGCGGTGGCCAGCCAGCCGGATTCCAACGGCGAGGCGACGGGCATAGTCGCCCCCGACGATGACGACGAGCCGGACTACCTGGACGAGATCGACGCGAAGACCGGTCAAAAGCGCGGCAGCTATGGGGTTCTCTTCACGAGTACCGACAAGGGAATGACCTGGAACGAGCAGACCCTGAGCGCCAACAGTAACAACCAATGGATCGTGGTCGACGGCGCCAAGGTCTATCTGTCGTGGATGGAGCATATATCGGACGATTGGCACGCGAAGATCATCGCCAGCTTCGACAACGGCGTGACCTGGACCAGGGCCCGCGACATGTCCGGCCGCACCGGGTCGCCGGCGCGCCTGCCCGATGAATCGCTGAGGACGATCACGTCGATTCACCGCGGTATCCTCAGTGCCGCTTTCGTCAGCCATGGCAATGTCGTCGTCCGATCGACAGATGACCTCAGGCAGTCCCTGAGCCAACCGATCACGCTCGGCCCCGGATCGAACCCCATGATCGACGGCGGTCATGTGCTCTGGCTGGGGCCCGCGATCGGGCAAAACCAGCCTGTCTTCTACGCACGCTGCCGCTAGAATGCGTCTGCAACGCCAGCGAAGCATTTCATGATTCGGCATGTTCTCACCTACCCGCTTCTCTGCCTCGCCTTAGCGCCGGCCGCCGGCGCAGCGAGCTTCGACTGCAGCAGCGCGACGTCGAAGGTGGAGAAGACGATCTGCTCGGCGCCGCGCCTTTCGGCGCAGGACGATCGCATGGCCGCCGCCTACCGCGCCGTCATCCATAACTCGGCCGATACCGACGCCTTGAAAGCGAGGCAGAGAGCGTGGCTCCACGACACGCGAACGGAATGCGAGGATTCGCCCGAAGTCGCGAAGTGCCTCGGCCAGGCCTATGCCAGACGGGACACGTTGCTGGTCTCGCTCGCGGCCTTCCTGACGGTAGCGGATACCCAGGGCGCGCGCTTCGACATCGGGAATGCCTCAAAGACCCGCGATTTTACCATTCGCATGATGAAGGCATGCGACCCGCCCGGCCCGGACGGCGGCTCCTGCGAAGGTCCCGCGATCGTCGACATTTCCGCGAAAGGCGCCGCGCAACCGATCGAGACGATCGCCATGGAAAACATCGTGGTCAGGGTCGGCAAGCACGGAAAGCCGCTGATCAATTCGACCGAGTTGTACGACGATCAGGGGGTCATCAATACCGGCGATTTCAATTTCGACGGCCGGGAGGATTTCGCCGTCCAGAACGGCAATGACGGTTCCTATGGCGGGCCGAGCTACGATGTCTATCTCGCCTCAGCCGACGGCACATACACCTATAGCGTGCCGTTCAGCGATCTTATCCAACAGTCGCTTGGCTTCTTTACGGTCGATGCGAAGACCAAGCACTTGGTCACACTATCGAAAGACGGCTGCTGCCATCACGAAACCACCGATTACGCGGTAACCGACGACAAGCCGTTGCCGGTTTCCCGCATCGTCGACGACGCGGACGGCGAGACGACCGGTACCCGCACGGAGCAGAAGATGGTCGATGGCAATTGGCAGACAGTTAGATCGGCGCGCTATACCGCGCCAGCCAAATAATTGGCGCGTCCGGTCGCCCCGGACGCGCCAATATCGTCTATACGCGTTCCCAGATCGCGGCGATGCCCTGGCCGCCGCCGATGCACATGGTGACGAGACCGTAGCGGGCCTGGATGCGCTGCATCTCATGCACGATCTTCACCGTGTTGATGGCGCCGGTCGCGCCGACCGGGTGGCCAAGCGAGATGCCGGAGCCGTTCGGGTTCACCTTCGCCGGATCGAACGCCAGCACCTTGGAAACCGCGCAAGCCTGGGCGGCGAAAGCCTCGTTGGACTCGATCACGCCCATGTCGCCGACCGAGAGCCCGGCCTTGGCCAGCGCAATCTTGGTCGCCGGTACTGGGCCGATGCCCATATAGGCCGGGTCGACGCCGGCGTGGCCGTACGACACCAGCCGCGCCATCGGTGTCAGCCCGTATTTCTTGACCGCTTCGCCGCTCGCCAAAACCACCGCGCCGGCGCCGTCATTGATGCCGGAGGCGTTGGCGGCCGTGACCGTACCGTTTTCCTTTTTGAAGGCCGGCTTCAGCGACGCCATATCCTCAAGCTTCGCGTCGTGGCGGACATGCTCGTCCTCGGCGAACACAGTCGTGCCCTTGCGGGTCTTCAGCTCGTAGCCGACGATCTGGTCGCGAAAATAGCCGGCCTTGATCGCGGCGGACGCGCGGCGGTGGCTTTCCAGCGCATATTCGTCCTGCTGCTCGCGGGTGATCTCGTATTTCTCGGCCAGATTCTCCGCCGTCACGCCCATATGGATGCGGTTGAAGGGGTCGTTCAGCGTGCCGAGCAGGATGTCGGTCATGGTCGCGTCGCCCATGCGGGCGCCCCACCGCATCGCGGGAACGTGATATGGCGCGCGGCTCATGCTTTCCGCGCCGCCGCCGATTGCCGTCTCGCAATCACCCAGCAGGATCGACTGCGCCGCCGACACGATGGCCTGCACGCCCGAACCGCAAAGACGGTTGACGGTCAAGGCCGGCGTCTCGACCGGAATACCCGCGTTGATCATCGCAACGCGGGAGATGTACATGTCCTTGGCTTCGGTATGGATCACATTGCCGAAAACGACATGGCCGATATCGGCCGCCGGAACATTGCTGCGCGCCAGCGCCTCGGCCGTCACCTTTGCCGCCAGATCGCTCGGCGGCACATCCTTCAGCGCTCCGCCATACGTGCCGATTGCAGTCCGCACGCCGGATACGAGATAAACTTCACGCATCTTAACCCTCCAAAACATTCATGATTCCACAAACTCTTGTTGCAGTGCGGAATCAAGTTCGCGCTTTGCATAGCTCGTGATCGTTTGGGGACAGTCACGGCCGGTAAGGGACTAGAACGCATCCTCCGGCATCGTCGCCGCGACGTCGTTCAATGAGGCAACCGTCATCAGGAGAGGCGCGACCTTCGGCAGTTCGACCTCGATGAAATAGCGGCAGGCCCTGAACTTGCCCTCGATCCAGGCCGGATCGCCCGCTGGATTTGCCGCCAGGGTCGCCGCCTGGTCCAGCCACAGCCAGGCGACCACGACATGCCCGAATGCCGTCAGGAAGGGCGATGCGTTGTCGAGCACTCGGTTGGGGTCATTCAGCGCAATCAGCGAACCCGCCACATCGGTGAAATGGCTCCAGACGATCTCGAGGCCGGCCGCCTGCGTCTTCAGCCGGTCGTGTGCCGAGGCCCGCGCCACGGTCGCGGCGATGTCCCCGCCCAGCATGGCCAGCGCCGAGCCCCTGTCGCGGATGATCTTGCGCCCGACCAGGTCGATCGCCTGGATCCCGTGCGTGCCCTCGTGGATCGGATTGATGCGATTGTCGCGATAGATCTGCTCGACGTCGAAATCGCGGGTATAGCCGTAACCGCCATGCACCTGGATCGCGTAGCTGTTGGCCTCAAGCCCGAACTCGGACGGCCAGCTTTTGGCGACCGGCGTCAGAAGGCCAAGCAGCGACGCGGCGCGGTCGCGCTCGGCATCGGTCTCCGCTACCCGCTCACGGTCCATCAGATGCGCGGAATAGAGGATCAGCGACAGTGCGCCCTCGGCCAGCGCCTTCTCCGCCAGCAGCATGCGTTTCACATCGGCATGGCGGATGATCGGCACCGGCGCAGAGGCCGGATCCTTGCCCTCGCGCCCCTGCAGCCGCTCACGCGCATAGTCGAGCGACTGGCGATAGCCGCGCATAGCGAGCGCCGCCGCGCCCAGCCCGACGAAAACCCGCGCCTCGTTCATCATCGTGAACATGATCGCGAGCCCCTGCCCCGGCTCACCCAGCCGGTAGCCGACGGCCCCGCCCGCCTCGCCGAGATTCAGGAGGCAGTTGACGGTGCCGCGATAGCCCATCTTGTGGTTGAGGCCCGCGACCGCGATGTCGTTGCGCGCGCCGTCCGTCAAAACGCTAGGCACGATGAAGAGCGTGATGCCCCCCGTTCCGGCCGGCAGCTTGCCGTCGGGGCCGGGTATTTTGGCCAGCACCAGATGGATGATCGTGTCGGTGATGTCGTGATCGCCGCCGGAAATCCACATCTTGTTGCCGGTCAGGTAATAACGCGGGCCCAGCGGATCTTCGCCATCCGGCACAGCGCGGGTCGCGACATCGGCCAACGACGAGCCCGCCTGCGGCTCCGACAGGCACATCGTACCCAGCGCCTTGCCCTCGATCTCCAGCCGGGCGAAGGCTTCGATCTGCGCCGGCGTGCCGTATTTCGCCAGAACGCGTGCGTTGGCGGCGGTCAGCATCGGATAGGCGGCGGTCGCGATATTCGCCGCCATGAAATGCGCCATCGACGCCGTGTCGACGACATGCGGCAGGCCCATCCCGCCCAGTTCCGGCGCGAAGGACGCGGCGAACAGCCCGGCCTCGGCATAGGCAGCCATCGCCTGCTTGATCTCCGGGATCACCTTGGCGCGGCCGTTCTCCAGCCGCGGCTCGACCTGATCGGACTTCTTGTAGTGGTTGGCGAACAGGTCGGTCGCGATCTGCTCGCTGAGCTCCAGCACCGCGTCGAAGGTTTCGCGCGAATGGTCGGCGTAGGCAGGATGCGCGGTCAGCCTCTCCGCGCCCAGCCAATCGTAGAGCCAGAAGGCAATGTCGCGCGGATCGAGGAAGGACACCTCAAATCACCGTCGCGCCGCCGTCGATCGCCAGCGCCTGACCGGTGATATGACCGCCCGCGCCCGAGGCGAACAGCAGCGCCGCGCCCTTGAGATCGTTGGCGCCCCCCAGTTTGCCGAGCGGCGTGTTCTCGACGACGAAACCCTCGATCGTCTGCAGGATCACGGCCGTCAGCTTGGACGGAAAATAACCCGGCGCCAGGGCGTTGACGGTAATGCCGTAGCGGCCCCATTCGGCGGCCAGCGCGCGGGTCAGATTCACCATGCCGCCCTTGGCCGCGCTATAGCCCACCATGCCGCCCATCGACACGTGATGACCCTGCAACCCCTCGACCGAGGCCACATTGATCACGCGCCCGTAATGCGCCGGGATCATCCATTCCTTGGCGATCGCCTGGGTCAGCAGGAACGGCCCTCGAAGGTTGGTCGCGAACACCTTGTCCCACCCGTCGATAGGGTAGTCCTCAGCCGGTGCGCCCCAGCTGGTGCCGGCATTGTTCACCAGGATATCGACGCGGCCATAGTTTTCCTTAAGCCAGGCCACGAAGGCCGGGACGGTCTCGGGCTTTGAAAAATCGCCGGCCCAGGCCGCCGCCTTGCCGCCCTGTGCCGCCAGCTGCGCAACCGCCTCGTCCAGTTCATTCTGCTTGCGCGCGGTCAGAACCACGCTGGCGCCGAACTCGGCAAGCGCCTCGGCGATCTGGAAACCGAGGCCGCGCGACCCGCCGGTGACGATGGCAACCTGTCCGCTGAGGTCGAACAGGGATTTGAGCGGCTGCGATTGATCGGCCATGGCGGCGCCTCGGTAATTGGAATGGGTGGTATCTGGCACTTCCTGTCCGACAACTCAACAATTCGCCGTACCGAATTGACAGCAGGGCGCGAGCCGCTACGGTCCCCGGCCAACCCATACCGGCAGAGGAAAGCCATCAGTGAGCGACGGCGAAACCACCGAAATCCGCGCCGCGATCGATATCGACCGCCTGGCCGCCTATCTGGCCGAAGCGCTGCCGGGCTTTGCCGGACCGCTGGCAGTGCGCCAGTTCAAAGGCGGCCAGTCGAACCCGACCTATCTGCTGACCACGCCCGCACACCGTTATGTGCTGCGCAAGAAGCCGGCCGGACAGTTGCTGCCCGGCGCGCATATGATCGAGCGGGAATACAAGGTGATGCGCGCGCTGAAAGGTACCGCTGTGCCTGTCGCCAACGTGCCGCTGCTCTGCGAGGACGTCACGGTCATCGGCACGCCGTTCTATGTGATGGATTTCCTGGACGGCCGCGTCTTCCGCGACCCCGGACTGCCGGGCACGGACCCGGCTCAGCGCGCCGCGATCTATCGCGCTATGAGCGACACGATGGCGGCGCTCCACGCGGTCGACTGGCAGGCGGTCGGCCTGGCCGATTTCGGCAAACCCAGCGGCTATCTCACCCGCCAGATCAATTTGTGGTCAAAGCAATATGTCGGCGGCAAGACGCACGAAATCCCGGCGATGGACAGGCAGATGGCGTGGCTGCCCGCCAACCTCCCGGGAGATGAGCGCACGACCATCTCGCACGGCGATTTCCGGCTTGAGAACCTGATGTTCCGCCCCGACCGGCCGGAGGTGCTGGCAACGCTGGACTGGGAACTGGCGACGCTGGGCCACCCGTTCGCCGACGTCGCCTATAACTGCATGATCTGGCACCTGCCGGCCGACGCCAGCCACCTGCCCGGACTCGCCGGCCGCCCCCTGCCCGACGGTATACCGACCGAGGCGGACTATATCGCCGGTTACTGTAAGGCAGCGGGGCTCAGCGAGATTCCCGACTATAATTTCTACCTGGCGTTCTCCCTGTTCCGCTTCGCGGCCATCGCCCAGGGCATCTACGCCCGCTGGCAAGCCGGCAACGCCAGCGCCCCGAACGCGGAAGAAGCCGGCCTGATGGCCCGGCCGCTTGCGGACCTTGCCTGGGAAGCGGCGCAAAGGTCATCTGCCTAAGAATTCAACGCCAAGGCGCGACGCCAAGAGATCATTCTTCGTTTTCCCTGGCGCTCTTTGCAAACACCTCTTCCATTGTTGGCCTGAGTTCACGTACCCGCTCGAGCGCCTCTTGCCACATGAACTGAGGCGGCCATTCAATACCGCGCTGATCAAGATCGAGAAACAGATCGTGCAGGCTGTCCCAAGGCAGTTTCGTCACGATTTCATCTCACCCGCCTCAGGCCAACGCCCCGGCACTGATGCGGCCAATTTGTCGGCGATGAAGGCCGGGATTGTAAGACGCCCGGCGGAACCGAAGCGGAATTCAGCCTGGGACCCTGCCAGCCACGCGTCGCGCCGAACCACCGCGATGTCCTCCCATGGCACCAGGAAGTCACGGCTGAACGGTCCAAGCAGCCGCATCATGCCGACCCTGAGACCAGATGGGCACGGGCTGAGCTTCAGGGCGCCGTTCAAACGCACGCCACCCATAGAGCCTGACAGATACGCTATCTTTAGGATCGCCGCCTCCGGCCGGTCGGGATAGCGCTTTGCCAGCGCGAACCAGCCGGAAACCAAGCCCAGGATTCCGGTGACGAACAACCAAAGCCCGACGAAGAATATCGGGAGCAGTATCCCGATCAGGATCGGGATCGTCACTTCCGCACCCGATGCCCGGCCGCCTCGCCCGCTGGATTGTACGGCATCGGGCCAGGCGGCCCCAGGTCGCGGTCGGTCAGCTTGATGCCGGCAGCGTCGAGTTCGGCCCATTTGTGTGTGCAGACGAAGCCCAGCGAGAATTTCCGGCAGAGACCGGCATCCGGCATGTTCCACTGTATGTCCGGGGCGATCGGCGGTGACAGCAACACGACGATCTCGTCCGCGCCGACCCGCCGATGGGCGATCGCCTCCATCTCCGCCGGGCACTCGGCCTTGGGGCCGCGCGACAGCTTCGCGCTGTGGGTCGGCGTCACGCTCTCCGACGCGTAATAGACGAAGAGCGGGATCAGCGGCGATTCCACGTCAGCGCAGTCCATGCTGGGCAGCACGGTGATCGAGCCGTGCGCGGCGATCATCTTCACCCAAGGGTCGGCTCCGAGCGGTGGCGTACCTGGATCTTGGAACGCGGTCGCCATGTCGGCGCGCAGCGGTCCGGCATCGACGAATTGCAACACCGCCGCGACCACCAAAAGCGCGGCTGCGAGATTGGGCGACAGCCGCCGCCATACGCCGACGATCCCGAAAGCCGCCATCAAATAGCCGACCGGCCAGAAGAATCGCCCCGACGACCGGAATTGCTGCAGCGGATAGAAGATCAGGTCGTGGATCTTCGCCCCCACCCCGGCCGGTTGCACCGCCGCATGCGCGGTTGGCGCGGCGCTCGATGCCACCGGCGGTCCGGCGTGGGCCAAGGGGTGGAAGAGGTCGATGTCGCCGATGAAGGGCCTCAGCGAGATCGCAAAGCCGGTGAACAGGGCCATCACGACCAGCAGATATTTGTACCGCTTCGCCATGTCCCAAAGATCGTGCCAGCACAGCACGAGCGCGAGGACGAACAGCAGCAGTACGCCGATACCGAGATAGTTGAAGCCTTCATATTGCCCGCCGGTGGCGTCGATCATGTCGCCGCCGAACAGGCCGGAATGCTGCGGCATGAAGGGCGACAGGATGTTCATCGAGAAGAAGCCGAAGCCGCTTGATCCCCCGGCGCCGTGCAGATACCCCGACACCACGAGCAGCAAGGCGGTCCCGGCCAGGAAAGCCCCAAACCGGATGATTACGGTAATCGGCGCTTCACCCGATCGGTCCGCCTCGTCAGCGAGCATCGCCGCATAGATGCCGGCGACCATGGCGAACAGATAGAAATGGATCAGGATCGTCGTCAGCGCGAGGACCAGCGCACAGCGCATCGCCCAGTGCCGGCCGCGCCGCACCGCCTGGAAATACAGCCCAAGCTGAGCGGTGATCAGAAACTGCCCCAGCAGGTTCAGATGGAAGTAGCGGTAGAGGAACGCCGGCACCGAAAGCGCGATCACGGTGCAGACGATGGCCGGCAACCAGCCCTTCAGGCCCAGCGATCGGCAGAGAAACAGGAACGCCGCGCCCTGCAGCGCATAGCAGAGTGCGATCCAGGGCCCGAAATAATTCATGCTCTGACCGGTCAGCGAGAACCAGATCTTGGCGAGCAGCGCCAGCAGCGGGTTCACGTCCAGGAACACCACCGACACCCCGTCGGGCGGCATGATGGTCTTGGTCAGGAAGAGCGGGAAACGCCAGGAATCATGCAGGAAATAACGCGCCGCCGACAGATGCTGCTGCATGTCGGGGTAGTTTGGGGCGGACCAGAACGGCCCAACGCCCAGCAGCACGCTCGGCGTAAAGATGAACGCGGCAAGCACGAGCCCGATCAGGCCGGCCAGCAGGTAGAGCATGACAGCGGAATTCTCCCGCACGCCGTCACCGCCCCTCGCACCAGCTTTCAAGACCGCCTCCCGCGATACAATCCTGCAATTCCTCATTTATTGCCGGGAATTTAACAAGCTTAATGAATGCGTTCCCGCACCGGCATGCGACGCTCCCGTGTCCGGAAGCGGTGCCACACGCGGCATTTGAACAAGACCGGACTTGATCCGCGCGCGTAAAAGCACAAACTGCATTTCATAGTTAAATCAATAACTTCGATATTCCCATGCGGATATAACGAAATCTGCCTTCCCCCGCCTGCCTTACTTTTCGGAGGAACTGTCATGTTCACGCTTTCGATCAATGGCCAGTCGCACGAGGTCGATGTGCCCCAGGACATGCCGCTGCTGTGGGTCTTGCGCGACGTGCTGGGCATGACAGGCACGAAGTTCGGCTGCGGCATCGCGCAATGCGGCGCCTGTACGGTGCATCTAGGCGGCAAGCCGGTGCGGTCCTGCCTGTTGCCGGTCGGCGTTATCGGCAACCAGCCCATCGTGACGATCGAGGCGATCGGCGACAGCCCGGTCGGTGCCAAGGTGCAGCATGCGTGGCTCGACAAGGAGGTCGTCCAGTGCGGCTACTGCCAGTCCGGCCAGATCATGGCCGCAACCGCGCTACTGAATGAAAATCCCAAACCCACCGACGCGGATATCGATTCCGCAATGTCGGGCAATATCTGCCGCTGCGGCACCTATGTCCGAATCCGCGCGGCGATCCACGCCGCCGCGTCGGCATAAGGGAGGCTTGCCATGGGCCAGATCGCGCTTTCCCGCCGCACCCTCGTCAAGACCGCCATCGTCGGCGGCGCCGGCCTGATGCTGGGCATTCGCCTACCCAGTCTGGCGCGCGGAGCGGAGGCGGCGGCGGACTCGCTTTCCAACGCTTTCATCAAAATCGATCCGAGCGGAACGATCACACTGATCATGCCGCACGTGGAGGTCGGCCAGGGCATCTACACCGCCGCCGCCATGCTGATCGCCGAGGAGCTCGAGGTCGGGCTGGAGCAGGTGCAACTCCAGGCCGCGCCGCCCGACCTATCCAAATATACCGATCCGCTGCTGGGCGATCAGGCGACCGGCGGATCGACTTCGGTCCGTGCCGACTGGATGCGCCTGCGTGAGGCCGGGGCTGCCGCAAGAACGATGCTGATCGGGGCGGCCGCCAAGCAATGGAAGGTCGATCCCGCGACCTGCAAGGCGGAGCACGGAGCCGTCACTCACGCCGCGAGCAAACGGTCTCTGGCCTATGGGGCGCTGGCGACCGCCGCCGCGACGCTACCGGTCCCCGACAAGGTGCCGCTGAAGGCGCCCGCCGATTTCAAGCTCATCGGCACCAGCCCCAAACGTCTCGACACGCCGGCCAAGGTCAACGGCACGGCGATCTATGGCATCGACGCCAAGCTGCCGGGCATGAAGATCGGCACGCTGGCGATCTGCCCGGTCAACGGCGGCAAGGTTGCCAGCATGAACGAGGCCGCGGCGCGCGCGATTCCCGGCGTGCGGGCGGTTCTCAAGCTCGCCGACGGCAGTGCGGTCGCGGTGATCGGCGATCATATGTGGGCCGCCAAGCAGGGGCTCGAGCGGCTTGCCGTCACCTGGGACGGCGGGCCGAATGCCGGTGTCACCACCAAATCGCTGGTGGCGGCGATGGACAAGGCCTCGCAGACCGGCAAGGCCATCGTCGGCAAGAAGGTGGGCGACGCCGAGGCCGCCGTCGCCGGGGCGACGACGAAGCTGTCGGCGATCTACGAACTGCCCTTCCTGTCCCACGCGCCGATGGAGCCGGTGAACTGCCTGCTGCATATCCGGCCCGACGGGGCGGAGGTGTGGACCGGAACGCAGGTGCCTGTCCGCACCCAGAACGCCGTTGCCAAGGTGGCGGGCCTCAAGCCCGAGACCGTTGTCGTCAACACGCTGATCTCCGGCGGCGCGTTCGGGCGGCGGCTGGATATCGACATGATCGAGATCGCCGCCGGCTTCGCAAAGCAGGTGCCCTACCCCGTCAAGATGATCTGGACCCGCGAAGAGGACGTGCAGCACGACTATTACCGGCCCCATTATTATGACCGGATCTCCGCGGGCCTCGACGCATCAGGCAAACTGGTCGGCTGGACCCAGCGCAATACAGGCTCGTCCGTCATGGCGCGCTGGGCCCCCGGCGCGCTTGAAAACGGGCTGGACACGGACGCGGTCGAGGCCGCGGTCGGCAACACGCCCTATGACGTGCCGGCGGAACTGTCGGAATATGTCCAATTGGAGCCGGACGGGGTCAATACCGGCTGGTGGCGCGGCGTCGGCCCGACGCATAACCTGTTCGTCGTCGAAAGCTTCGTGGACGAGCTTGCCCATGCCGCCAAACAGGACCCGGTCGCGTTCCGCGCCGCGATGCTGCAGAAGAGCCCGCGCGCGCTTGCCTGCCTTAAGCTGGCGGCAGAGAAGTCCGGGTGGGGCACGCCGCTGCCCGCTGGGCATGGGCGCGGCGTCGAGGTGCAATTCGCCTTCGGCACCTATATCGCCAGCGTTTGCGAGGTCGAGGTGACGCCGAAAGGCGAAGTCCTGCCGCGCCGCGTGGTCGTCGCGGTCGATTGCGGCTCCGTGGTCAATCCCGACACGGTCGAGGCGCAAATCCAGGGCGGCACGATCCTGGGTCTCGGCACCGCGCTCTATAACGAAATTACCCTGTCGGAAGGCCGCGTGGAGCAAAGTAATTTCCACGATTACCGCACGCTGCGCATGAACGAGACACCGAAGATCGAGGTCTATCAGATCCGCAACACCGAAGAGCCGGGCGGCATCGGAGAGACGGGCACAGCCGCAGTTGCACCGGCGCTGGGCAACGCAATCTTCGCCGCCACCGGCAAGCGCCTGCGCAAGCTGCCCTTCGCCAACCAGCTACAGACAGCCTGAGGAGCATGCCCATGACCCGCCTGCTGCTCGCGGTTTCCGCGCTGATTCTGTCGGCCCTGTCCGCCCGCGCCGACGATCTGATCGCCAAAGGCGAATATCTGATGCGGGCCGCCGACTGCGCCTCGTGCCACACGGCGCCGGGCGGCAAGTTGTTTGCCGGCGGCCGGGCGTTCGTGCTGCCGCAGATGGGCACGGTTTATTCGCCCAACATCACGCCCGACACGGCGACCGGCATCGGCAATTACACCGACGAGGATTTCGTGCGCGCGGTGCGAACCGGTGTCGCGCCCGGCGGCAAGCATCTCTATCCCGCCATGCCCTACGCCGAATACGCCAAGATGACCCGCGCCGACGTGCTGGCGATCAAGGCCTATCTGTTCAGCCTGAAGCCGGTCAGCGCGACGCAGCCGGCCAACGTCATGAAGTTTCCGTTCGATCAGCGCTGGGGCCTGATGTTCTGGAACCTGGTCAATGCGACAAGCGG
>DATJHU010000163.1:0-6435 GCA_035493715.1 Alphaproteobacteria bacterium
CGCCCGCCAAACCGACGAGCGGTTCCTCGACAAGCAGAGCATGGGCTTGCCGGAATACCTCGCCGCCGCATCCGGCCTCGCACCGGCCGATCTCAGGCAGTTCCTGGACGATCTGGCGCCCGATACCGCAGAATATGCCGCGCTGAAGAAAATGCTGGCGCAGTTGCGGTTGCTGAACGCCTCGGGCGGCTGGGAAGCGTTGCCGGACGGCCCCACGATCCGTCCCGGCGCCCACGACCCGGCCGTGCCGGCGCTGCGCCAGCGCCTGATCGAGGAGTGGCGCATCCCGGCAACGACGGTGGTGCGCAAGGGCCACGAAGACCTCTACGACCCGCTGCTGGTCGCCGCCGTATCGTCGTTCCAGGCGCAGCACGGCATCAAGCCCGACGGCGCAATCGGCAAGGACACGCGCGCGGCGCTCGATCTGCCGGTCGAGGACCGGCTGCACCAGATCGTCGTGAACATGGAGCGGGCGCGCTGGATGCCCGTCATTCCGTTGGCGGGGCGCAGCGTCATCGTCAATCTCGCGTCCTATTCGCTGAACGTCTACCAGGACGGCGCGCCGGTACTGTCCATGCCGGTCGTGGTCGGCAGCCCGGAAAACCAGACGCCGATGATCGCCAGCAACATCACGACCGTGGTGTTGAACCCGAACTGGACGCTGCCGCCCAAGGTGATCAAGGAAATGCTGCCCCGCATCCACGAGGATGCCGATTATCTGGCATCCAAAGGCATCGCGCGCCATGAGATGGAGGATGGCAAGGTCCGCCTTGTGCAACCGCCGGGGCCGGGCAATCCGCTTGGCCGCTACAAGTTCGTGATGCCGAACGACCAGGATATCTATCTGCACGACTCCCCGGACGTGGCCAAGTTCCGTTACGCGCTGCGCGCCTACAGCCATGGCTGTATCCGGCTGGGCAACCCGGCGGCGTTGGCGGCGCTGTTGCTCGACGACCGCATCGCCGCGATGCCGGACGGACTCGACGCGCTTGTCCAGAAGGGCGAGACTCGACGCATCTCGCTGTCGAAGCCGGTCCCGGTTGCGCTGGTTTACCGCACGGCCTGGCTGGATCGTGAGGGCCGGCTGGTCATGGGCCAGGATAGTTACGGCCGGGACGCGCGGATGTGGAAGGCCTTGCAGAAAGCGCGAGCATCGGCGCGTAAGGTTGCGGAACGGAACGCTTTTTCCGGCTAGATACACAAATACATGTAATATAGTACTTTTTACGCCCCACTATAACTGCACAATTATTGTAAAATTCCTTCCGGTTGCAGCGCGAAATAAGTCTTGATTCCCAATTCCCTTCATGGAAGTTTTCCCGCGACGCACACGTAACGCTGGGATAACGGATGAGGGTAAGACAGGCGCCTGTTGAAGGCGGCCCGAACGCTGAGCTTTTGCCTCGGCGGTTCCTTTTGAAGGCGGGCCTGGGGCTGGGAGTCGTAGCGGTCGCGATGCCGGTGCCGGCTCTCGCAAAGACCCATGCGAAAGATGCCGGGAAGGTCCATCTGAAGACCCCCAGGATCCTGATCAAAAGCCCCAGGATCATCAACAGGAAGGCGAGCAAGGAGCTGGCCTTCCTTAATCTCCATACCGGCGAACGGCTCAAGGCCGAGTATGTGCAGAACGGGGCCTATGTCCCCGGTGCGCTGCACGCGGTGTCCGTGCTGATGCGCGACCACAACAACAACAAGGTTCATCCGATCGATCCGCGCCTGCTGGACATCGCCTATGCGGTCCATCGCAAGGTCGGCAGCGGCGCGCAGTTCAATGTCGTGTGCGGCTATCGCTCGCCCGAGACGAACGCGATGATGCACGAGGAATCCGCGGGGGTTGCCGTCCATTCGATGCATATCGAAGGCAAGGCGGTCGATCTGCGCCTGCCGGGAACGCGCCTCGGCGCGCTCCGCAAGTCGGCGCTCGCGCTAAAGATGGGCGGCGTCGGTTTCTACCCGCACGACGATTTCGTCCATATCGACACCGGCGCGATCCGCCACTGGGTCGGCTAGCGGATCAGGTCCTTGGCGATGTTGTTCTGCGTCGATCCGCCGGAAAGCCGCGCGCGGTAGATCTGCAGGTTTTCCATGACGTATTGGACGTAGTTCCGGGTCTCGTTGAGCGTGATCTTCTCGACCCAGTCGATGGCCTTGTCCAAATCGCCGCTCGGCCGGCCATATTCCTCTTCCCAGGTGATGACGTGGCCCGGCCCGCCGTTATAGCCGGCGGCCGCCATGACGTAGGAGCCGTCGAACCGCTCGATCAGCCCGTTGAGATAGCCCGAGCCCAGCGCCATGTTCACGCGCGGGTCGGCGGTCAGGGACTTCACGTTGAATTTTTTCATCTTCATCTTGTTGGCCTGATCGCGGGCCGTTCCCGGCAGCAGCTGCATCAGTCCGAGCGCGCCGGACGGGCTCACGGCCTTCTGGTTGAACTCGCTCTCCTGCCGGATGATGGCGTGAATGAAGGCGGGCTCCGGCGCCTTGGGCGTCGACGGCATCAGCGGGAAGCCGTCCGCCAAGATCGGCATCTTGTCTTCGACCATCAGCTTCTTGGCGACCCTGACCTGGGCCGAGACGGTGTTGTTCGCCTTGGCCAGGTGCATCGCCAGCAGGGAATCCTCAGGCGTGCGCGCCAGCTCGATCAGGCGGCGGATAAACGGCTCGCCCAGGTCGGACTGGCCGATCGCGGTAAACAGCTCAGCCACCTGCACCAATTCGCGGTTACCGAAGGTGCGCGCCTCCAGGCCGCCGACCTGGGGCTGCGCCGGCAGCGAAAGGCGTGAGGACGGGCTGATCTTAGCCAGCGCCAGCTGCCCGTAATAGAAGGCGGGATAGGAAGAGGCCGCCCGGTATTGCCTGTCGGCCTCGGCTTGGTCGCCCAGCTCCTCCTCGGTACGGCCCATCCAATAGGCGGCGCGCGCGATGCTGCGCCCGAACTTGACGGTGCCCTGCATGGTCTTGAAATGCGCCAGCGCGGCCTTGGGATCGTGCAGGAAGCGCAGCGCCAGCCATCCGGAGAACCATTCCCCGTCGGCCAGGGCTGCGCCGCTGGCCTGGCGGTGATCGCGCGCCAGCTCGTACGCGGTCTTGGCGTCGCCGCTCTCCAGCGCCCGGCGCGCCAGAGACGCGCGTTCGTTCCACCACAGATCGGCATGGGGCAGGGTGGGCGGGGCCACGGCCAGAAGCGAGATGGCCTCGCTGTCGCGGTTCTGCTTGCGCATCCAGCGCATGCGGTCATAGAGCAGCCCCAGATCGTTCTGCTGGTCACGCGACAGCTGCGAGAACATCCCCATGGCATTGGACGAGCCGGTGGCGAAGGCAATACGGGTCTGCGCGACGGCGCGGGCGCCGGGGTCGAGATATGACAATTCGGCCGACGCCTCCTGCGCGTTCCCCGCCCAGATCAGCCGGTCGACCCTGAGTTCGAAATCGACCTCGCGCAGCATCGGCCTGTAGCGTCCGGCGAAATCGGCCACCCGGTTCGAATTCATCGTGCCGTCCACCAGGAACTGGCGGGCCGTCGCCTCGGCGGCGCTGTGCTGGTTGGTGGCGTTCAGCGCATCGATATAGTGACCGGCGCCGTCCGGGGTGAGCGGCGGGTTGGCCTGGAACCATTTCACCAGGACGGATGGTTGGACCGTGTCGTCGATGACGCTCTCGGCGCGCTTCTTCAGCGCGTTCTGCTGCGGCCAGTCGGGATTCTGCTGGATGAAGGCCGTGACCTGGTCGAAGCTTACGGCCGTGCCCTGGTGGGTGTAGTCGAACCAGGCGACGATCTTTCTCAGCAGCGGGAAATGGGCCGCCTCGGCGGCGTCGTAGGCATCGTTGTAGCGGCCGCGGTCGATGTCGGCCATCACTGTCCGGGTGGCGGACAGCTCGGCCTTGGTGAAGGCGGCGGCGGCCGGCGGGGTGAACAGGACGACCGTCAAAACCGCCGCGACGGCCATGCGCAGCGTCGCCTTGCCGGGCCGGACGCCGCCGACTAAGTTCCAGCGCATGAGGGCGCAAGCCCCGCGGAGGTTATGCATGTTTTTCGGATCCATTCCTGCCCTCATTACGCCTTTCACGAACGGCCAGATCGACGATGCCGCGTTTCAGCGCTTCGTCGCGTGGCAAATCGCGCAAGGCTCCAACGGGTTGGTGCCCAGCGGATCGACCGGCGAGTCGGCCACCATGTCCCATGCGGAACATGAGCGCGTCATCCGGCTCTGCGTGGAGGCGGCTGCGGGACGCGTTCCGGTGATCGCCGGAACCGGGTCCAACTCGACAAGCGAGGCGATCAGCCTCACCCAGGCCGCCCAAAAGAGCGGCGCTGACGCCGCTCTGGTTGTAACGCCTTATTACAACAAGCCAACCCAGGAAGGGCTGTACCAGCACTACAAGGCGATCCACGACTCGGTCGATATCCCGATTATCGTCTACAATATACCCGGCCGCAGCGTGATCGACGTTTCGGTCGAAACGATGGCACGCATGGCCAAGCTGCCGCGCATCGTCGGCGTCAAGGACGCGACCGCCGACCTGACCCGCCCGCCGCGCGTCCGTCAGGCCATCGGTCCGGATTTCTGCCAGCTGTCGGGCGAGGACCCGACTGCCGCCGCTTTCCTGATCCAGGGCGGGCACGGCCTTATCTCCGTCACGGCGAATGTCGCCCCGGCGCTCAGTTCCGGGCTGCAGGCGGCGTGGCGCAAGGGCGACATCGCCGAGGTCATGCGCATCCGCGACCTGCTGACGCCGCTGAACACGGCCTTGTTCGCCGAGGTGAACCCCATTCCCGTGAAATACGCGGTCAGCCTGCTGGGCTATTGCGACGGCACCGTGCGGCTGCCGCTGGTCGAAGCCTCGCCTGAAACGCGCAAAGCCGTCGAGGCCGCGATGCGCCACGCAGGCGTGTTGAACTGACGCGCATATGGCTGATTCAAAAGACGTACCCGGCAAGATAGCTGCGCAGAACCGGCGCGCCCGGCACGATTACCAGATCGAAGACACGGTCGAGGCCGGAATCGTGTTGATGGGGACCGAGGTGAAGTCGCTGCGCACCGGGCAGGCCAGCATCCAGGAGGCGTTCGCGCGCGAACAGGACGGCGACCTGTACCTGATGAACGCGCACATCCCGGAATATCAGCAAGCCCACAAGCTGCTGCAGCACGAGGTCAAACGCCCGCGCAAGCTGCTGCTTCACCGCAAGGAAATGAGCAAGCTGATGAGCTCGATCAAACGCGAGGGCGTGACGATCGTGCCGCTGTCGGTCTTCTTCAATCCGCGCGGGATCGCCAAGGTCCAGCTGGGCGTCGCCAAGGGCAAGCGCAAGGCGGACAAGCGCGAAGCCGACAAGGCGCGCGACTGGCAGCGCGACAAAGCCCGCCTGATGCGGGACAAGGGGTGAGGAGGCTTCGCCTCGCGGTCCTGTTGCTTTGCCTCTGCCTGGCCGGCGGTTGGGCAAAGGCCGACAGGCTGGAGGCGATCAAGGCCCGCGGGCATCTCACCTGCGGCGTGCTTCCCGGCGTTGCCGGCTTCGCGGTGCGCAACGCCGACGGCAGCTATAGCGGCTTCGACATCGATACATGCCGGGCTATCGCCGCGGCGATCTTCGGCAAGCCGGACAGGGTCAAGTTTGTGCAGGCCGACGATGTCGGCGTCTTCCGCCGCGTGCCGGAGGTCGATGTGGTCATCCGCCGGCTGACCTGGTCGGTCACGCGCGAAACCCCGCTCGGCCTGATGTTCGGACCCGTCACCTATTATGACGGGCAGGGCTTGCTGGTGCCCGCCGGCACGCCCGATGCCAAGGCGCTGGCCGGCAAAACGGTCTGCGTCGAGCAGGGCGAGGGCTGGGTCGGCAATCTGGCGCGCTATGCGCAGGCGCAGGGGCTGGATCTCAAGCCGCTGGTAGCACCGAGCCGTGCCGCTGCCATCGAAAACTTCACCGCCGGCGCCTGTGCCGCCTATAGCGGCGACAAGACGATGCTGGCCTCCATCCGCGCCGGCCTGCCGAAACCGGACGATTACGCGATCCTGCCGGACGAATTCTCGAAAGAGCCGCTGGCGCCGCTGGTGAGGCAGGGCGACGATCGGTTTTTCGAGATTGTGCGCTGGACCGTGTTTGCTCTCATTGAAGGTGAGGAGTTGGGGGTAAGCTCACGAAATAGCGGCGAAATGCGAAGATCGGACAGTCTTGAGGTGAGGCGTTTTCTGGGGATCGTGCCGGGGAACGGCGCGGCGCTCGGGCTGAAAGAATCCTGGGCAGCGGATAGCGTCAGCGCGACAGGTAATTACGGCGAAATGTTCGCACGGAACCTCGGCCCGCTCGGGCTCGATCGCGGTCTTAACAAGCTGTGGAAAGACGGGGGTCTTATGTACGCGCCCCCGCTGCGTTGACGGTGCCGGTCAGTTCGACGCCATCTCCTTGGTCAGCACGAAATCGATCTCGTAGGTGCC
>DATJHU010000164.1:0-2604 GCA_035493715.1 Alphaproteobacteria bacterium
TGGATATAGTGACGACGTCGTGACGCTCTGTCACGCCATGGTCGGCATTCCCGCGCTGGAATGCGAGGCCATGCTCCTCGATCGCTACGGTAAAGATTTCCCGCTCCCGCAACTCAGGCAAGCCTTCATCGCCAGGCGGGACGAAATACTTGCTTCGGGCCTGCCGCTCAAGAACGGCGCAATGGACCTGCTGGACGCGCTGCGGGAGACCGCACTTCCCTTGGCCATCGTCACGTCATCGTCGCGACGTACCGCCGATGAGCATCTGACGCTTGCCGGAATCCGGACGCGCTTCGGGATGATCGTCACCCGCGACGATGTCACGCGTGGCAAGCCGAGCCCTGACCTATACTTGCTGGCGGCTAGCCGGTTTGGCGTGAAGCCGGAATTCTGTCTCGCCATCGAGGATTCGAATCCCGGCGTCGCGGCCGCTCACGCCGCCGGCGCCATCACGCTCATGGTGCCCGATATCGTGCCAGCGACCGAGGAGTCGCGGGCAAGATGCGCCGCGGTGCTTCCGGATCTTGGCGCCGTGCTGACGATGTTGCGCCTGCAGGACCGGTTGAAACACCCGACAGGCTGAAGCACCCTGTCGGCCGCGCGCGGTTCGATCGGTAACCCTTTCAGACCGGATAGCCCGGCGATTTCCGCGCCATGCCGTCGAACGCATCGAGCAACCGTTCGCGCCAAGCATAGACCATATCCTTGTCGTCGAGCAGCCGGAACGGGCTCATGGCGCGAGCCCATTGGAAGCCGCCGAACACGATATAGTCGGCATAGTTCGGCGCGTGGCCGCCGAGAAAAGGTTGCGTCTTCAAGGTCAGCCGCAGCGGGTTAAGTGAGCGGCGAAATTTTTCGACCTCCTTGTCGCGGCCGGCCGCAGCCTCTTCAAGCGGCTTGCCGAGATGCGCCTCGCGCGTCCGACGGAAATAGGCCGCATCCTCCGGCTTCAGATGTCCGTGAATGTCGGCCCCGATCATCGGAAATATGCCGCCGACGATCGCGATGTCGCCCCACCAGTTGATCATCCGCCCCATGGCGCGGCCACCGTCGCCGCCGAACAGCGAGGGACGGTCGGGATAGGTATCCTCAAGGTAATTGGCGATCGCCCAGGAATCGACCACCGGATTGTCGCTGTCGAGCAGCACCGGCACCTTTTCGGACTTGTAGGGCGCGATCGCCTGCTTCTCGGTGAAGCACCAGGGAATCGATTCCGCCGACAGTCCCTTATGCGCCAGCGCCATCCGCGTGCGCCAGCAGTACGGACTGAACGGGCGCGCGGCGTCAGTGCCGACGAGTTCGAAGAGTTTGAGGTTCATTGAGGTCATCCGTTCGCGCGTCGAATTCCAATCGTCATTGCCGGACATAGCCGTTCGAAGAACGGCGTCGCTTCCGCTCGCCTATGCCCGCCAATCCATCTTCAAAAGATGGATGCGCGGGTCAAGGCCGCCCATGACAAGACAGATTCGCGGCACGTGCATCGATGATTGCACCGTGGTCGTGTTCTGTCCGACTTGCCAGTCCAGAAATCGCGCATCGCCGACGACGGGCAAGGCGCCGATGAGGGATTTTCGTCCTCCCGGCGAACAAAAAAGTCGCGCTTTGTGAACCGTTTCACACCTGGTTTTGACGAATTGTGATCGGGTGTTCCCGCAAGCAGCAGGGGGAACTCACATGGCCCGCCTTTACGACGGCTTTGACATCGAATCCTTCGAGGTTGGACGCAACCTGTGGCACGCGCGTATCCGGCGCGCCGACCTGCAACCGGTCGTGATCGACGGCGTTTCCTTTCCAGCACTCGAAATGGGTTTCGCCTGGCCCAACGCCGATGCCGCAGTCACCGATGCGATGAGCCACATCGACCATTTCGGCCGGAGCTACATCGCGGCTGCGCCAGAGCCGCAGGCCGTGCGCAGCGCCCTGAAACACTAAAAAGGGAAGCCGCGCCATGCTGCATGTCGTGAGCAACGCTCCGGCCCATTCCACCGCCGCGCGTTCCAACTGTCCGGATTGCCAGGCCGATCTCGCCGTCCTCCGTATCATCCAGGGCCGGGGCGGCGCCGAATATTGGACGATGCGCTGCACCAGCTGCGGCGGAATCCATCTCGACATCGTCAAGAAGCCCACGACCTGAGGGGGCTTCGGCTGGCGGGTTTCCGGGCCTGATCGAACAACCCTTCGCCCTTTCATGTCGGCGGTTTCGGTCCCATATTCGGGCCATGGCGAAGAACCCCGATTCCAGCAAAAAGCCCGGCAAAACCCCGAAATCCAAAGCCCACCGCCCCGAGGTGCAGCCGATTGCGCCGGCGCTGGCGGAACTGCTTAACCCCGCCATCAATCGCGGCGAGGCCGGCCTTGGATCGTCCACCGGACTGCAACCGCCGCCGGATAATTCGCGGGACCGCCGCGCCGGCGGCGAGGCGGCTGCCCATCGCGCTCGGGCTTCGACGCCGAAGAATTTTCCGACTGATACGGCCGATCCGTATCCCATGCCGCTGCGGCCAAATCCGCAGCCGGCCGGTGCGCGGAAGTCGGTGAAGTCGGATGCGGCTGGTGCATCACTCCCTCCCCCCCTGCGGGGGAGGGTTGGGGAGGGGGGTGAGC
>DATJHU010000165.1:0-22405 GCA_035493715.1 Alphaproteobacteria bacterium
CGGAATTCGCCAACAAGGTCGCGTCCGGTCGGCTGAACCAAATCCGCCGCTGTATCTCGTGCGAAAACTGCATCGATTCCATGTTCCTGTGGCCGGTCGACGCCAAGATGGCCTGCGCGGTCAACGCCGCGACAGGGCGCGAGCTTCGGCTGCGCTACGACAAGGCGGAAACTCCCAGGCGGGTCGTGGTGATCGGCGGTGGGCCCGGCGGTATGGAGGCCGCGCGGGTCGCGACGCTGCGCGGGCACAAGGTCACGCTCATCGAAAAGAGCCGAAAACTCGGCGGGTCGCTGACCTTGGCCTCGACCGTGCACAGCGACAACGAGCGATTCCTGAACTACCTGCTCGGCGAGATGAAACGCCTCAATGTCGACGTCCGCCTCGGTACGACGGCCGACGCGGCGCTGGTGAAATCGCTGGGCGCCGAAGAGGTTGTGGTGGCGACCGGCGCGAAGCTCGATATCCCAGCGATTCCCGGGATCGATCTGCCGCACGTCATCACGGGCGCGCAGCTGCGCCGGCTTGTCGCCGGCGGATCGGTCGGCGATACCGTCGGCTTTCCCGGCTGGCTCAAGCTGGCGAGCAATTTGGGCGGTGGCCTGATCGACCGTGCGGCGACCCCCGCCCGTATCCGCGCCGCCGCTGACCGTTGGTTACCCATCGGGCATCGTGTCGCGATCGTCGGCGGCGACCTTGCGGCCATCGAGCTGGCGGAATTCCTGGCCAAGCGCGGCCGCGATGTCTGCGTGCTGGCGCCGGATGACAACATCGCCCCGGAAATCGGCCCGAAGCGCCGCTTGGAGCACGAAAAGCGCCTCGAGCGCCTGATGGTAGCGATCAACGTCATGGCGCAACCGATACAAATCGTTCCCACCGGGATCGAAATCGCACTGCCCTCAGGCAAGACCACCCTGGTCGCCGCCGACACGGTGATCGTCGCCGGCAACCCGGTCGCGGACACCACACTTTACGATGCGCTGAAGGCTGACGGTTTCTCGGTTCATGCGGTTGGCGATTGCAGCGGCCTCGGCCTGATCGTGAAGGCTGTCTACGAAGGTGCCGAGGTGGCGAACCGGATTTAGGGCGTCATATCCACAGCAATCGCGTTGATTACTCCGACGAAGTGTGTCCCTCATTCCACCGGACCTTGGAAGGAAAACGGATGGAGCCAGCGGTCGAAATCGACCACCCGCTTTCGGCGGGGTTCGGGCCCGTTACGTTAACGCTGGCGGGGGTCGGCGCCGTCGTCGGCGCCGGGATTTTCGTGATCACCGGGCAAGCCGCCGCGCTTTACGCCGGCCCGGCCGTCATACTCAGCTTCGTGGTTGCCGGGCTGGTCTGTGCCTTCAGCGCGCTATGCTATGCCGAGCTGTCGGCGATGATGCCGGTGGCGGGCTCCGCCTATCGCTTTTCCCGCGTGGCGTTCGGCGAAATCCCGGGCTGGATCGTCGGCTGGGCTTTGGTGGCGGAATATCTGTTCGCCCTCGGCGCTGTCGCCATCGGCTGGTCGGCCTATATGCAGGATTTCATCGGGGGCTTCGGGCTGCACCTGCCGGCCCGCGTCGCATCGTCCCCCATCGCAATGAGCGGCCATCGTTTCACCGCGACAGGCGCCATCGTCAATCTGCCGGCTGTCCTTTTGATCGCCGCAGTGGCCGCGGTGTTGTTGCTCGGCACGCGGAAGTCGGCACGGATCAACGGCGCGATGGTGGCGATCAAAGTGTCGGCCGTGGTGCTCTTCATCCTGTTCGGCCTCGCGTTTTCCCATGCCCGGAACTGGCTGCCGTTCATTCCCGACCGCGCGCCCGGGCCAGGGGGCGTCGCGGCCTATGGCATTTCGGGCGTGTTTCAGGCGGCGGGCGTGGTTTTCTTCGCCTTCCTGGGGTTCGACGGCCTCTCCACCGCGGCGCAGGAAACCCACAACCCGCAGCGGAACATGCCCCTTGCGATCTTGGGCACCTTGATCATTTCGCTCGTGCTCTATGTCGGCGTCTCCGCCGCGATGACCGGACTGGCCGATTTCCACACGCTGGACACAGCCGCGCCATTGACGGCCGCGCTGGCAGCGGGTGGCTCGGCCTTGGGCTGGCTCAAGACCTATGTCGGCGTTTGCGCGACGATCGGGCTGGTCAGCGGCGTGTGGGCCGCGCTCTTCGCGCTGTCGCGCCTACTGTTCGGCCTTGCCGGCGACCGGCTGCTGCCCGCCGCGCTCGGCCGGACGGACCGCAATACCAAGGTTCCGCGCGCCGCGATCGTCGTCGGGGCAGGGTGCGGCGTTATCGTTGCCGGCTTCCTACCCATCAACTTGCTGGGTGAGCTGATCTCGACAGGCACGCTGATCGCCTTCGCCACCGTTTGCGCTGCCGTGATGGCGTTGCGCATGCGCGCGCCGGAACGTCACCGCCCGTTCAGCGTGCCGTTCTGGCGGGTGACCCCGGTTCTGGGCATCCTGTCCTGCCTGTTCATCCTGGGCAGTATGGGCCTCCCGGCGCTCAGCCGGATCGTTCTCTGGCAGGTGGCCGGGTTGGTCGTTTTTGCCGCCGTCACCCGCTCGCGGCGCGTAGCGGCGGCAGCGGCGTGACGGCTGAATCCAACCCGCTTCAGAAGGCGATCGCGCAGATCTTGTTCCCGTCCAGATCGCGGAAATAGCAGGCATAGGCGGACCCGCCGCCGCCCGTGCGTAGCCCGGGCGCACCAGCGCAGGTACCGCCCAGTTCCAGTGCCTTCGCGTGGATCGCATCGACTTGCTCCTTCGATTCGACCATCAGGCTGCCCATCGTGCCGTTGCCGGCGGTGGCCGGGGCGCCGTCGAAGGGCCGGACGATTGAGATCAGGGGCACGCCGCCCGCGCCATAGATGCGGCCGCCGCTGCCATGCTCCATCATTCCGGTCACGCCGATCGTCGCCATGACCTCATCGTAGAAGGCTTTCGCCCTTTCGATGTCGTTCGAACCGAACATCGTCGCGATCCGCACCATCCCGATTCCCCTCGTCATGAATTTGGCCGAATTGCTATGCGTCCGTTCCGCCCGTGACAACCGAATTCGCACCGGGACTGCAGCCGGGACGGTGCGATTTTTGTGTGACAACCGGCCGACCGGGACGGGCAGGCGGAAACCACGCCGTTATCTTGGTTAGGATCGCGCCCAAACGAAGGCCGCGAACTATCAATCAGGGATGGCGAAATGCTTGGCCGATTATCGCCCCGAACATCGATGCTGCCTGCGATCAGCGTTGCCGCCGTCTTAATCAGCGCGCCGCCGCGGGTACATGCCGCCGAAACCGAACAGCAGGTCGTGCCGCCGCCGGTGCCGTTCTATGCTTCCCACGTCAACAAGACGGCCCTGCTGGCGCCCGGCATCGTCGTGATCGACACGGACGACTCGTTCGACACCGTGCTCAGCTGGTATCGGGCGAACCTCAAGGACCGGACGGCCGACGTGACCCTCGGGCCGCAACACCAGCATTTCCTGACGCATACCGGTGCGGGGGTGGATATTTCCGCGACGGGTGGCGGCCGTCGGAAAACGAAAATTTCCCTACTTTGGAAACCCACCGGCAGCGGTGGATACGCGGCGTTGCCGGCCGAGAAGCCGGAGCAGAAACCGGCATCGGCACCCGCGCCAGCGCCAGCGCCTGAAGAGAATGTGCTGCAGACGTTTCCCGCCGCCGAGCCGCCGGTGGCGGAAGAGCCTGTGCCTACAAAAATTGCCCTCGAGGCGCTCCAGCCGAAGGTCTCGATCGAGCCGGCGCGGGGGCAGATTGCCCTGCCGCGGCTTAGGACGCGGGTGGTGGCTGTTCCGCCGATCCCCGCGCCGCCGGCCGGCGAGGCCTCGGTGCCGCGACGGGAGACGCGGGGCGCCGAAAGCCCAGGCGCCGAGACCGAGCGAGCCGGCACCCGGCGTGCCGGGCCGAAGGGCCTGGCGTTCTTCCGTACCGGGCAATATGCCGAGGCGCTTCTGGCCTGGGAGGATGCCGCCGAGGCAGGAAGCACCGACGCCGCCCTTTTTCTCGGCATGATGTACGACGCCGGGGAAGGCGTGCCCCAGAGCTATTCGCAGGCTCTGAACTGGTACCGTATGGCTGCGGAGGGTGGGAGCGTCGCCGGATCCTTCAATTTGGGTGCGATGTACGACGCGGGCCTTGGGGTGCGCCAGGATCCGGCTTCCGCCGCCGTCTGGTATGCGCGCGCGGCGGCCAAGGGCTCGGGGCGCGCCGCGTTCAATCTCGCGCTCCTTTTCAAAAAGGGCGACGGCGTCGCGCAAGATACGGAGAACGCCGTCAAATATTTCCGTCAGGCGGCTAGGCTCGGCGTCACGGCAGCGCGCGGCCATCTTGGGGAACGCAGGTTCGCGTCAGCCGACGATGCGGACCAGTCGTTCAACACTGTTCACGTCATCGCGGCCGACACGCCAAAAGGCCGGGGCGGCGACACTGCCGAAAGCATCGAGGCCGCTGCCGGTCGCGGCGATCCTGCGGCTGAATACAATCTGGCTTATCGTCTGGAGCGCGGGACGTCCGGCGAGATCGATCTGCGCCGGGCTTACTCACTGTATGTCCGGGCCGCGGCAGCCGCCTCGGACTCCCGCCTAAGGTCCGTCGCCGACGCCGGCGCCCGCCAGGTCAAGGCGCATCTGGAGGCAGCGCGGCCGTGACATATCGGAAGGCGCCCGGCACAATGCACCGATGCCGCAGCCCGCGTTCCTGAAGAAACCGCTCAACGAGATGACTGAGGCGGAGTGGGAATCGCTCTGCGACGGCTGCGGCCTGTGCTGCCAGATCCGCGTCGAGGACGAGGATACCGGCGAGGTGGCGCTTTCCAACGTCGCCTGCCGCCTGCTGTGCCTCGATAATCACCGCTGCTCGGATTATCCGAACCGCAAGGCCAAGGTGGCCGACTGCGTGAAGGTAACGCCGGAGAACGTGCGGAGCCTCGACTGGCTGCCCCATAGTTGCGGCTATCGGCTGGCCGCCTTCGGCATGCCGTTGCCGAAATGGCATCATCTGGTGTGCGGCGACGCGCTGCGGGTGCATCGCGACGGTCCGTCGATGCTGGGAAGCCTGATTTCCGAAGACGAAGCCGATTGGGACGATCTCTAGGCTCGGCGCCGTGGGATTATTGTCCTTGAAAGAACGGGCTGTTTCCTAGTTACTTCGGGTCGCGAAAACAAAGAATTGTGCACATGAAGGAAGCGGCGTGAGCACAACCAGGCTCGTCGTGATCGGTGGCGGTGGGCATGCCAAGGTCGTGCTCGACATGCTGTGCCTGACAGCCGGCGTCGAGATCGTCGGCGTCGTCGATCCCGCGCTCGAGGGTGGCAAGATTCTCGGCTTCTCAGGATTGGGCGGCGATGAGATCCTGCCTGGCTTGTTTGCCCAGGGGGTCACGCAGGCATTTGTCGCGATCGGCGACAACCGGCTCCGGCAAACGATCAGCCAACGCGCGGGGCAGATCGGCTTCGCGCTGCCCACGATCCGGCATCCGTCGGCTGTCGTCTCGCCCAGCGCCGTCATCGGCGATGGCGTCGCTGTCATGGCTGGAGCGCTGATCGGACCGGAAGCCGCGATCGGCGACTTCGCGATCGTCAATACCGGCGCGATCGTGGAACACGATGTGCAATTAGGCGTCGCGGCGCATATCGCGCCGGGATGCACCCTGGCGGGCGCGGTGCGCGTGGGTGACCGCAGCTTGATCGGCGTCGGCTCCGCTGTTCGCCCGAAAGTTGTGATCGGCGACGACGTCGTCGTTGGCGCCGGATCCGTGGTCGTGTCCGATATCCCGTCCGGCGCGCGCGTTGCCGGCGTTCCCGCGCGCCCGCTCGGCAGGAAAGGGGGCGTCGATGACGTCGCTGCCTGACCGCTCGCCATCGCCTCGCCCGGTCATCCCGGTCTACCGCCCCGACCTTTCGGGTAACGAGCGGCTTTATGTCATGGAGTGCCTGGAGACCAACTGGATCTCCTCGATCGGTGCCTTCATCCCGCGCTTCGAAGCCGCCGTCGCGCGGGCGACCGGCGTGTCCCATGCCATCGCGGTCAGCAACGGCACGGTCGCGCTGCATCTGGCGCTGCACTGTCTGGGCATTGGACCCGGCGATGAAGTGATCGTCCCGACATTCACCTTCATCGCCTCGGTCAACACCATCGCGCAGACCGGCGCCGTCCCGGTCTTCGCCGACTCCCTGCCGTCTGACTGGACGCTCGATCCCGCCGATGTCGAACGCCGCATCACACCCCGCACCAAGGCGATCATGGCGGTGCACCTCTACGGTGCGGCCTGCGATATGCCCGCGCTGCTGGCAATCGCTCGCCGGCACAACCTCAAGATCGTGGAGGATTGCGCGGAGGCTTTCGGCACGACCCTGGGCGGCCGCCATGTCGGCACCTTCGGCGATGTCGGCGCGTTCAGCTTCTTCGGCAACAAGACCGTCACCACCGGCGAGGGTGGAATGGTCATCTGCAACGACGACGCTCTGGCGACGACGCTGCGGATCGCGAAAGGGCAGGGGCAATCGCCTGATCGGCGCTATTGGCACGAATGTCTCGGCTTCAACTATCGGATGACGAACATCGCTGCCGCGATCGGCCTTGCCCAGATGGAGCGGCTGCCGGCGACCTTTGCCCGCAAGCGCGCCATCGCGGCCGAATACCGGGCGCTCCTCACCGGGATGCCGGTCACATTCCAGCAGATGCCAGACACCGTCGACCCCATGCTTTGGCTGTTGACCGTTCTGCTGCCGTTGGGGATGGATCGCGAGCGGGTGATCGCAGATATGGCGGCGCAATCGGTCGAGACCCGCCCGGTCTTCAACTGCGCGCACGAAATGAAGATGTATGCCTCGGGCGCTTATGGGCGGGATGCTTTTCCCGCCGCAGCGGCGATATCGGTACGCGGCATTTCGCTGCCCAGCTATCCGTCGCTGAGCCGGTCGGAGATGGAAGACGTGGTGCGCAGCCTGCGCAACGCATTGGCCGCGCAATCCTGTCTCGGCTGAGATGTCGGCGGTTGATCGAATGCTCGTCATATTCAATCAACATCCGAGACGATAAGCTTCGAACCGAGGGAGCATGAGCAACGGGGGATAACGCGGGTGGATCTTAGCAAGCTGCGGACGCAGCCCAGCGAGGCTTACGAGGCGCTCGTCGATGGCATCGAGGATTATGCCATCGTCATGCTGGACCCGGAGGGCCTTGTGCTCAGCTGGAATTCGGGCGCCCAGCGCATCAAGCAATATGATCGCGACGAGATTCTCGGGCGGCATTTTTCCTGTTTCTATACGCCGGACGACGTCGCCAACCAGGTTCCGGAACGCGAGCTTGTCGAGGCGCGGAGTAGCGGCCGGGTGAAGGTGACCGGGCAGCGGCTGCGCAAGGATGGTACCGCCTTCGCCGCCGACGTGGTCATCACCGCGCTCTATGATCATTCCGGCACCCTCTCGGGCTTCGGAGAAATCACCAGCGACGTGACGGCGCGTGCCGAGGCTGAGCACCGCTTCCGCAACGCGATGGAGTTTTCACCGATCGGCCTTGGCTTGATCGGGCTCGACGGCAAGTGGCTGACGGCCAATCGGGCGCTGTCCTCCATGCTTGGCTATACCGAGGATGAGTTTCGCGCCATGTCGATCAACGACATCACGGCCGAATCGAACTCGTCGGCGCTTTACGCCCAGATTTCCGATCTGATCCAGGATAAGATCAAAAGCTTCCAGATAGAGCGGCAGATCGTCGGTAAAGACGGCACGCTGTTCTGGGGGCTGCAGTCGGTTTCCATGGTCCGCAACGAACGTGGGGTGCCGCAATATTTCATCGGCCAGGTCCAGGACATCACCAACCGCAAGGCGGTTGAACTGGAGCTATCCCGGGTTTCCGAACAGCTGAGGCGGGAGAAAGACCTGCTTATCGAGACGGCGGAGAACCTGCTTGAGGCGAAGCTGGCCGCCGAAAAGGCCAATGCCGCGAAGACCGAATTCCTGACGACGATGAGCCATGAGCTCAGAACGCCGATGAACGGGATATTGGGTTTCGCCCAGTTGCTCGAGGCGCCGGTGTTCGGCACGCTGACCGGCAAGCAGGCGGAATTCGTCGATGCGATCCTGCGCAGCGGGCGTCATCTGCTGGACCTGATCAACGACATATTGGAGCTTAGCAAGATCGAATCCGGCAAGCTGCCGGTCTCGGTCGAGCGGGTCGCACTGGCGCCGGTTATGAAGTCCGTCCTCTCGTCTCTTTCGAACATGGCGGAGGCGCAGGGCATTACCCTTGTCCAGGGCGCGTTGGGATGGGACGTTACAGCGGTCATGGCCGATCGCGTCCGGCTGATCCAATGCCTGATCAATCTCGGCTCCAACGCGGTCAAATATAACCGGGCCGGCGGTCAGGCGACGTTCGACTGTGAACGTCTGGACGAAGGCCATATCCGGATCCGTGTCACGGATACCGGGTTCGGTATCCCGGCCGACCGTCAGCACGAGCTGTTCCAGCCATTCAATCGTCTCGGTGCCGCCGCGTCGAAGATCGAAGGCACAGGCGTCGGGTTGGCTCTGACGGCACGGCTGGTCGAATCCATGGGCGGGCAGGTCGGCTTCAGCAGCACCCCGGAATCGGGAAGTGCATTCTGGATCGATCTTCCGGTCTTCGCCGCGGATACCGACCACACTGAGCCGTCCGGCTTCGGCGAAAGCGCGCCAATGCTGGCGCTTCGCGATTTCAGCCTGCTCTATGCCGAGGATGTTCCCAGCAATATGGATTTGATGCGCAATATCCTGGCGACGCTGGACAACGTCCATCTGATCGAGGCGGTAAACGGCACGTCGGCCATCGCACTGGCAAAACAGCAGCGGCCGGATGTGATCGTACTGGACCTGAATTTGCCTGATATCAGCGGTTACGACGTTCTGCGGTCGCTGCAGGACAGCCCGGAATTCGCGGGCGTCCAATTCATCGCGCTCAGCGCCAGCGTCATGCCGTCGGACCTCAAGCGCGGGCTTAAGGCCGGTTTCGCACACTATCTGATGAAACCGATCGACATCGGGCTGCTGAAGACGACCATCGCCAAAACGCTCGCAGCGAACCGCGCCATACCGCTACAATAAATCAACACGCTGCCCGCAAATTGGGCAAAAGAGGGGAACGGTAAGGCATGCAGCCGATCACGCTGGGCGATTTCACTATCCACAAGTTCGTCGAATCCACGGGCAACATGCCCGTTCCGGCGGAAATATTCGCCGGCCTGACGGCGGAGCGGCTGGCCGGGTTGCGCCGAACGATGGATCCGCGCTGCGGCGATCCCCAGTCCGATCAGTTCTATATGAGCATGCACAGTTTCGTGTTGCGGACCGGCGGCCTGAACATCCTGATCGACACCTGCAACGGCAACGACAAGCAGCGTACCGGCATCATGGCCGGCATGAACATGCTGAACCATGATTACCTCGGCAACCTCGCGGCCTTGGGCCTGAAGCCGGAGGATATCGACGTCGTGCTGTGCACCCACCTGCACAGCGATCATGTCGGTTGGAACACACGGCTGGAAAACGGTGCCTGGGTCCCGACCTTCCCCAACGCGCGTTACCTGATGTCGGAAATCGACGTCGCCTATTATGGGGGACTGTTGCCCGATCACCCGCAATATGCGCTGACCCGGGAATCCTACGACGACAGCATCCTGCCGGTGCTGAATTCAGGCCAGGCTGATCTGGTCCGCACCGGCCATCTGGTCGAGCGCGAGATCGGCAACGGTGTCTGGTTCGAGGGTTTCCCCGGACACACGCCCGGCAATATGGTGATCCACGCCCAATGCGGCGGCCACGCGCATCAGCACGCCATCTTCACGGGCGATGTCTTCCATCACCCTGTCCAGATCCAGGACCCGACACTCCACATGCATGTCGATGCCGACGCGGAGGCCGGGCTCAAGACACGACGTCACTTCGTCGACAGCTTCGCGGACAAGGGAACGATCCTCCTGGCTGCCCATTTCCCCGAGCCGACCGCCGGACGGATCGTCCGCCGCGACGACGGCACCGCGTTCCGTTTCGTTGAATAGGGGATTTGGGAATGAGCGAACCCGTTATTCAGGTCGGCCGGATTTCGCATGTCGGCATGGTGGCCAAGGATTGCGAAAAGACCGCCGCGTTTCTCACCCGGATGTTCGGCGTCGGGCCGTTCGACATCCAGGAATACGACATGGCGGAACTGGCCGATTACTATCTGGTCGACGGCAAGCCGTCCTACCCCAAATTCAAGGTCGCCCTGTTCTATGACGGCGACACTTTCATCGAGATTGTGGAGGTGACCGAGGGCGAAACCGTTCACACCCGTTTCCTGCGCAATAAGGGCGAGGGGATGCAGCATCTCTGCTTCCTCGTCACCGACACCAAATCCGCGCTGGAGAAATTGAAGGCCGAGGGTGTGGAGCCGGTGATCGATTACCAGATGAAGACGGTCCAGAACGGCAAGAAAATGATAATCCACGAGGTCTACCTGGACACCGGCGACATCCTGGGGGGCACCACGATCCAGCTGCTCGAGTACATTCCGGCGGACTGACGGCGACGTTTCGCCTGGGGACTCGCCAAATCCCACAATCTCTCCCAAATCTATGGGCGCATGATCGTGCCCATCCTCCTGGAGCAACGCCCCTATGACTGACACAGCAGAATACGTGCCGCCCGCGGTCTGGACCTGGGACAAGGAAAGCGGCGGCCGGTTCGCCAAGATCAACCGGCCGATCGCCGGTCCGACCCACGACAAGGAACTGCCGGTCGGCAAGCACCCGCTGCAGCTCTATTCGCTGGGTACGCCCAACGGCATCAAGGTTACGATCATGCTGGAGGAGCTGCTGGCGGCAGGCCACGCGGGCGCGGAATACGATGCCTGGCTGATCAATATCGGCGACGGCGACCAGTTCGGCTCAGGCTTCGTCTCGGTCAACCCGAATTCGAAGATTCCGGCGCTGATGGATCGTTCCGGGCCGGAGCCTGTGCGCCTTTTCGAATCCGGTGCGATCTTGCTCTATCTGGCGGAGAAGTTCGACGCCTTCCTGCCCGCCGGCAAGGCGCGCGGCGAGGCGCTGTCCTGGCTGTTCTGGCAGATCGGCGCCACGCCCTATGTCGGCGGCGGCTTCGGCCATTTCTATGCCTATGCCCCGACCAAGATCGAATATGCGATCGATCGCTTCGCCATGGAGACCAAACGCCAGCTCGACGTGCTCGACCGGCGGTTGGGCGAGGCCGAATATCTGGCCGGCACGGAATACACTATCGCCGACATGGCCGTGTGGCCGTGGTACGGCGCCCTCGTCAAGGGTAAGCTCTATAACGAATCCGCGACGTTCCTCAGCGCTCACGAGTATAAGAATCTGATGCGCTGGACCGACCAGATCGCCGAACGCGCGGCGGTGAAACGCGGCGGACAGGTCAACAAGCCCTTCGGTGAACCCCCGGGCATCGCGGAACGCCACGACGCTAAAGACCTGGACGCGCTGGAAAACCGTTCATAGCGCCCGATTCGACTGGCCGCCCGAAAGGGCGTAGCGTGCGAAGATCATCGGTACGCCTGTTTTCAGGCGTCGGCGACCGAAAGTGCGCCGCACTTCCGCTGTTATTGACGGAAGGCACCGATGCGGTCGTTTTCGGATGTAATCAAGCTTCGCCGTTCGGCCAAGGCCGGGCCAATCTCACCGTTTCGGTTTGCGGATAAGCAGGATCTTCCGCGGACGGAACGCGTTAACGTGCGGGATGAAGCCGCATTGCGGTACTGGTGCGCCAGACTGGACGTGACCCCTGAGCGCCTGACCACGGCCGTTATCGTCGTCGGCGACAGGCTTTCCGATGTGCAGCACCAGCTGGGGCTGCAGCAACCTTAGAACCGGTCGCCTTTGCGATAGTCAATCTTCCCGCCAGCGCGTGATGCTCGGGCAAAAAGGATAAGATCTTATGAATGCCGAAAACCCGCGTTATCGTATCGACGAGAGCGTCTATTACTCAACACAGAAAGGCGCGCGCCATGCGCCGGTCCCGCCGGAGCGCTTTATCGTCGTTCAAGTGATGCCGCGCGACCGCAGCGGAACTTTTCAGTATCGCCTGCGGCCGGCCGGAATGGGCCCGCTCAGGATGGCGGCAGAGGGTGAACTCCGCCGCTAGCCCGCGTCGTTTTACCCGATCAGTTCGAGAACGATCCGCCGCAATTCCTCGCGGCTGAGGCCACGTGAAGGTTTTTTCGGCGGGCCGAACCTGCGCACGGCGTTGATGGAATAGCTATCCTCGTAACGGAGCCTTAGCGGCGCCGCGACATTTACTTCTGAGATTGTGTGCATGTGGATCCATGGCGCGCACGTTGACTCGTGCGTCGTCCAAAAAGTCGTCAATTGCTGAATTGGCATGTGACGGATGGGGCTGCCATCGGGCAGCATCGGTATCACTTGGCGCGTTCGCCGCGCGAGCCGTCCGGCGCAAAAGCGATACGGGACGACATCTGAAACTGAGCAACATATACGGCCTCGTCCCTGTATTTGCAACCTGTTCCGGTCGCGACGCTTGTCTTGAGGGACAGCGGCCGGCGGTCTACCTTCGCAGGACAAACAATGATTTGAGGTTGAATGTCCGCCGTCGCCGGGTTTGAACTGATCCTGTTCCTGATGGCCGTCATACTCGTGCTCGAGTTGGTAGCAGGGCGCTTGCACATGCCGCCGGCAGCCGCATTCATCCTTGGCGGGATCGCGCTCGCGCTCACGCCCGGCGTACCGGGATTCGCGATGGACCCCGACCTCGTGCTGGTCCTGTTCCTGCCGCCGTTGCTGCTGTCCGGTGCTTATTTTACGTCCTGGCGCGATTTCCGGCGGTCACTCCGGGTCATCATCGGCCTGTCGGTAGGTGCCGTGGCATTCACGACCCTCGCCGTCGGCGTGGTGGCGCATTGGGCTGCGCCGGCCCTGCCTTGGGCGGCTTGCTTTGCTCTTGGGGCCATCCTCTCGCCACCGGACGCGGTCGCGGCCAAGGCCGTGCTGCAGCGGCTCGCTTTGCCCAGGCGCCTCACGATGCTGTTAGAGGCGGAAAGCCTCGTCAACGACGCATCGGGCCTGGTTCTTTACCGCTTTGCCGTTACGGCGGCGCTGACCGGCGCCTTCAGCGCGCGCGAAGCGGCCCAGACCTTTGGACTTCTCGCCTTCGGCGGCATCGGCGTCGGGCTGGCGTTCGGGCTGCTGACCGAGCTGTTGCTCCGCAAGCTGCGGCACACCCATCTCGTTACGATCGCCAGCTTCCTGATCGCCTGGTCGTCCTATATCGCCGCGGACCGCATCGGGGTTTCCGGCGTCCTGTCGACCGTCACCTGCGGTATGATCATGGGCGTTCGGCAGCACAGCGTCCTGTCCGCCATGACCCGCACCCAAGCCCGCGCGGTTTGGGGCATGGCGGGTTTCGTCCTGGAATCCTTGGTCTTCATCCTGATCGGGCTGTCGCTGCGCGGTATTCTCGAAAGATTGGGCGGCAGTTCCTGGGATCATTTGATGCCGCTGCTTCCGGCCACGGCGGCCATCACTGGCGCCGTCATCGTGACGCGGTTCATCTGGATATTTTTGACAGCGGAGGGTCCGCGCCTTTTCAATGTGTTTCGCGTGAACAAAGCGCCGAAGATCCCGGTCGCGACCCAGGTCGTGATGGGGTGGGCCGGCATGCGCGGTGTCGTCAGCCTGGCCGCCGCCCTGGCGCTTCCCGAGGGGTTTCCCGGCCGCGATTTCATCCTGGCGGTAACGTTCGCCGTCATCCTGGTGACGGTGCTGATTCAGGGTTCGACGCTGGCGCCGCTGGTTCGTCTTATGCGGCTCGATCGTTACAGCGGCAGCACGACCCAAAAGGGCCGCGAGGCGGCGGCGCGCGCCAGGGTGATCGCCGCACAGTTGGCAGAGGTCGAAAAACACTCGCTGCAGCCTGACGGAACGCACCGGCACCCGCGGCTGATCGAGCAGTTCACCCACCGTGTGCGCGTCAGCAACAATTTTGCCCAGGATGTCGATGGTCTTACCGGCAAGCGCGACGAACATTACAGTGTCGTGCTGGCTGCGATTTCCGCCGGCCGCCGCGAACTCCTGCGGCTGCATGGCGGCAACGAAATACACGACAGCATCCTGCAGGCCATCGAGAACGAGCTGGACCTGGAGGAATTGAACGCCCGGCGCGCATTGGGGGTAACGGGGTAGAGCCCGCTAGGGCCGGTTTCCGAACATGTCCCTCAACGGCAAGTTCCCCACGATGTCCTCCGCGCGCATCATCACCAGAGCCCGGGTTTCCGGGTGGGTGAAGATGTGGAGATCCTTCGCCTTGATCCCGTCCACCGTTATGTCCGCCACCTCCGCCGCGCTTTTGCCGGCGGAAATTCCAGCGACATACATCTTGCGGAATTCCGCCAGGCTGGGGTCGGCGTTGGCACGGCTCACATGGCCTGCCGGGGCATTGCGCTCATCGTTGGTGATGCCGGTATCGACAGACGCCGGCAGCAGGACGGAAACGCCGACATTGGGTTTCTCCGCCGCGAACTCGCGCCACATGCCTTCGGTCAGGGCCACGACCGCCGCCTTCGCCGCGTTGTAGGGGTGCAGATAGTTGTAGGAATAGATGCCCGCGACCGAGGCGGTGTTGACGATATGCGCCTCGTCCTGCGCCTGCAGGATCGGCATGAAGATGCGGCAGCCGTGGATCACGCCCCACAGGTTGACGCCGATCGTCCATTCCCAGGTTTCCGCGCTTGTCGTGTCGAAATGCTGGAAACCGCCGACCCCCGCGTTGTTGACCAGCAAATGCACCGCCCCGAAGCGCGCGACCGCCGCATCGGCCAGCGCTTGGATATCAGAAGCCTTCGCCACGTCCGTGCGCCGTGCCAACACCGGATAGCCCGCGCCTTCCAACTCGGCGGCCACCGTCTTCAGCGCCGCGCTGTCGATGTCGGCAATGACCAGCTTCATGCCCTCGGCGCCTAAGCGCCTTGCCAGCGCCAGCCCGATGCCACTGGCGCCGCCGGTGATGACGGCCACGCGGTCCTTGAAACTCTGCATACCCCTGATGTCCTTTCTTCTTGGTTGAACGGCGTTCGTCAGAATGCCATCGGAAGCCCGATATAATCGCGATAGACGCGGTCCCTGAGGTCGAACAGGGCCGGTCCGGCCAGCGCCTTCAGTTCAGGATCGGTATAGCCGGCGCGCATTTCCGGCGGCATGTTCGGGCAGAGTTCTTCGGGCAGCGGATCGATCGCCCCGGCGAAGGTCGCCCAGTAGATGTCCAGCGCCGACAGCCTGTCCCCGACCAGGAAGGCGCGGCGCGCCGCGTTCTGCCGCGCCAGCTGTTCCTTCAGGCGTGCTACGATCTGGGTCATCTGCTGCCGGGCCGGCGCTACGCGGTCGGCGTCGTAGCCATATTTTCCCGCCAGCATCGGCACGACGGATTTCTGAAAATCGGTTGCGTCGCGGTTGCCCATCGCGGCGTGCAGGGAGATCAGCCGCATGTTCCAGCCGAATCCGTTGTCGCCGGCCAGCTCGTTGGTGAGGCCGAACATCAGGACACGATCTTCGAGCGCGGACGGGATCAATGCCGGCTCGGGCGCCAGCCGTTCCGCCAGATAGATCAGCTCAAGCCAGCTCGAGCGCGGGCGTTCGTCGTTCCAGACGGCGACCGGGCCGGAGGTCTGCGCCGTCCATTCCTTGAGCGCCCGGTTCTCGCCGCCGACCACCTGCTCGACCAGCACGTAGGGAATCTTCTTGGCGTCGAACAGGCCCTTCGCGGCCTCGCTCCATATACCCGGGACATGCGCGGTCACGGCCAGCCGCAGCCCGGACATAAGCCTTGCCTCCTCGACGCTCAGATAGGTGACCATGCCCTTCCCCGTTGTTTCGGCAACAGTACATGAGGCGGGGAAGACGTACAGCGACATCCTCGGGCCTCGGCCGAAGACTTGGGCGAGCACCGTCTCCTGTCACCGCGGGCAAAGCCTGACGAGCCTTCGCCTGCGGTGATGGAAGGGCAGAGACCTTCGTTTAGCCGGGCTTCCTGAACTTGAAGACGAACTGGTCGGTCTTGCCGCGGATCGACGCGTCGAAGACCTTTTTCGTGTGGTCGTCCGCAGGATTGGCGAGCAGCGCGCTTTCGCCGACAAACTGGAATCCCGCCGCGGTCACCTGCTGCTTGACCAGGGCGGGGTCGATGCGGTGCAGCGTGTTGGTGTCGCGCGCGCCGCTGCCCGCGGCCGCCACATGGTCGATGACCAGATAGATCCCGCCGGGCTTCAGCGCCGCGAAGACCGCCTTGTTGAGCACGGCCGGGTCGGTCGGCCCCATGAACGGGTCGGGATAGTCGTGATAGTTCTGGGCGGTGAAGATCAGGTCGACCGGCACCGGCGGTTTCAGCGCGGCCGCCGGCTGTTCCAGGACGGTCACGTTCTTGTAGTCCGGCCCGGAAACCAGCGTGCGATAAGGGCCGACCTCGTCATCGTCCACTTTGACATATTCGGTCGGCCAAACCGCATAGACATGGCCTGCCGGCCCGACGGCCTTGGCCAGCAGCCGGGTCCAATAGCCGCCGCCCGGAATCAGGTCGACCACCTTGGCTCCGCTTGCGACACCGGTAAAAGCCAGCAATTCCGGTCCGTGGCGCTGTGCATCCATCGGTGCCTGGTCGGCGCCCCGGTTGGGATCGGCCGCCGCCGCGGCGATATTGGCCGGCAGCGGGTCCGCCGCCATCGCGCCCAGGCTCGAAGACGCGAGCAGTAAAGCCAGTGCTCCCAGTGTGTGCTTGATCATGTCGTTTCCCTTCTTGGCTGACAGGTGTGAAAGCCTGCGCCCGCAGCGCGCGCGGACGAACAGCCATTCGGCGAACCGGCAATGGTGATCGACGAAATGCCGAATATCCTGCCTGGATCGGCGCCGGCGATGTTATCCGGTGCCGAATTACGAGACGCACTTAAGAGCTGTGGGAAATACCCAGCCCTCAATGCCAGCGAAGCCCGCTTTCGGTGTACCGCTCGGCCTAGGCCCGTCGTCCGTTGCCGCTGCGGACCGAACCGCCGCTCCAGCCGCAGCCGGATTGTCCGCGCGGCTCCGCCGGCTGGGCGGGTTGCGCGGCCTGGCCGTCATCCTGCCTTATGACCTGGCCGCTTTGGCGTCCACCATGGTCCGAATCGCTGCGACGCTTTTTGGCCGCCGTCCTGTTCCAGCCTTGGGTCGACTATCCGGCCATCCGTCTCGACCGCCGCGTTGGATCGAAGCGGATTTAGGCTTGGCAATCCGCTGGGCCGAGGTCAATGTAATCTGTAACATATGATTTTTATGTGTTGATAATTTTAGGAAATCTCAGCCTATCAAGGTTGAAAGTGGGACCCGAACCATGAGCGGAACCGTCCTCGGCGACAGCACGACCCAGGTCAATCTGGCGTCTTATGGAACCGGCAATCCATTCTCCGTTGGTGTCGGCGTGTCGATCGTTACGACGGGCATCGGAATCTATGGCGATGCCGCCTATTCCTGGACACTGACAAATGCCGGGACGGTCGGTGGCGCGGATTCGTTATCCACCGCTGCCGGTAACGCGGGCGTCTTTTTTAAGGCGGGCGGCGACGACGGGAATCGTCTCACGAACACCGGCACGATCTTCGGTGGCAAGGGCGGCGATAATCAGGATGCCGATCCCGGGCGGGGCGGCGACGGCGTTTTTCTGGGTGGCCGGGGCACGATCGTGAATTCCGGCATGATGGCCGGCGGCGTCGGGGGCGGCACGGGGGCTCCGGGCGGCGGCAGCTTTGCCGGCTATGCCGCCGCCGGCGGCTCCGGGCTGCATATCGATAACGGCTACAGTAACATTCGCAACCTGGCCGGTGGCACGATGCGCGGCGCTGCCGGCGGTGCAGCGGAGCTGTCGGACGCCATAGGCGGCAGAGGGGGATACGGCATCTTGCTCAGTGGCGGCTCCAACTCCGTCACGAATTCCGGAACGATCCAAGGTGGGGATGGTGGGGCCGCGGGCTCGGCGTCATATGGCGGGAAGGGTGGCAGCGGCTTGATCTTCGGGCCGTCTTTCGGTGGCGAGAGCACGGTCATCAATCACGGGCTGATCGCTGGCGGCACCGGTGCCTATTCCGCCTTGCGCGGCGGATATGGCGGTGCGGGCGTCACCGGCAGTACCATCGCCGTCTGGAATTCCGGCACAATCCAAGGTGGCGGGGGTGGCGGCAGCACGACCGGTGGGCAGGCGCGAAGCGCGGCTTACGGGGTCTTTCTGCGAAGCGGGGAACTGGTCAACCAGTCGGGTGGCACGATTATCGGCGGCACTGGCGGTGACGGACAGTCAGGCGGCGCCGGCGGTCTGGCCGTGTCCGTTTCGCACGCCTATGCATCGGGTACCGCGAAAGTCCTGAACGCCGGAACGATCCGGGGCGGTGCTGGCGGAACCGGCCTTCCCGGCCTGTCGGGCTCGGGCGGCGCCGGCAGTGTTGGGGTCGGGCTAACCGGCGACACCGTCTTTCGGAACTTCGGAGGGGGACATATCACCGGCGGTGCCGGTGGGGATGGCGCGCTCAGCGGCGGGGGCGGCGGCACTGGGATTTTCTCGTCGGGCACATTTACCAATGCCGGCACGGTTGCCGGTGGAACCGGTGGGTCGGGTGGTACAAATGGCTCCTATGGCGGAATCGGCGCCCTAGCGATTGGAACCGACGGCGTTTTCAAGAATCTGTCGGGCGGCTCGATCGTCGGCGGCGCTGGCGGCTACGGTCAGACGAAGGGCGGCGTAGGCGGCAAAGGCGTTTTCTTGTCCGACGGCACTTTCCGGAATTTGGCCGGCGCTTCGATTGCCGGCGGTAAGGGAGGTGACAGCGCAAATACCGGCGGTGCCGGCGGGGTCGGCGTCTATATGCGCGGTACAATGACCAACGCCGGTACGATCACCGGCGGTGCGGGCGGCATGATATCCGTCGGCAAAGATGCCGGCTATGGCGCCGGAGCGCCCGGGACCGCTGGTCAGGGCGGGGTCGGTGTCAACGCCACCACAGGCGCAAGCACGATCACCAACAGGGGCACGATCTCCGGCGGCTCGGGTGCCGCAGCGGTGCAGTTCGGCAGCTATGACGACACGCTGATCGTCGATCCCGGCGCGGTCTTCAATGGGGTTGTCGACGGTGCCGGCGGTGCCAACACGCTTGTCATGGCGGGCAATACGGGCACCGGCACGATCTCCGGCGTCGGCACCAATTTCACCAATTTCCAGACGATCAACGAACGCGCGGACGCAAGTTGGAAACTGACGGGCGCGAACAGCTTCGCATCCGGCGGCGTGCTGTCGGTCGGCGGGGCCCTGGAAGTCACCGCCGATACCGTGTTCGACGGGACGGTGCGGGGGTTCGGCACGCTTACCGTCAGCGGGGCGATCACGATCGGTGCCGACGCCAAGTTCACGGTCTACGATCTTCTGCTGACCGGCACGGGCACCGCAACGCTGAACCGCAACCTGTCCTATGCCGGCAACCTGACCCAGGAGGCCGGAACGGTCTTCACCATCGCCGACGGCAAACTGCTCGCGACCTCCTGCATGGTGGACGGCGCCGGCACGATCGAACTGGGCGCGGGATCGACCTTCCTGGCCAAGGCCTGCGTGGGCCAGGACGAGACCGTGTCCTTCACCGGCGCGAAGGGTTGGCTCGGCATCGATTTCCCGACAGATTTCGACGGCAGCATCAAGGGTTTCGCGACCGGCGACAAGATCGATCTCAGCAGCACCGACTTCGCCTTCGGCGGCGACGAGACCGTGACCTTCCAGGAGAACGACGGCGGGACCGCCGGCATGTTGACCGTCACCAGCGGGGCGGACGTCTTCTCCGTTCAGCTGTTCGGCCAGTATGTCGCCGCGGGCTTCCATCTGGGGGCCGACAAGCACGGCGGCACGCTGATCACCTACCGGCCCGCGGCGACCGCCAGCACGATTCACGACCTCGCCCCTGGAGGGAGTGGCTAGAGACGGTGCGTCCCCATCGTTTCTTGCGGTGAAGGGTCTTTATAACCATCTGATATAAAAGGATTTAGAAACTTTCAGGACGTTTAAGTGTCCTTAACGTGCTCCTCGGCTTACTGGCTCGGCGACGAATTCACCGCGCCGGTCACCGGCCTCAAGCGAGGAGCACCGCAATGTCGTTCTCACCAGTTCGCAAGCTTGGACTTGCCGCAGTGTTCGGCGCGGCAAGCCTTTCCCCCGCCGTTCCCAGCCAGGTGGATGCCGCCCCGATCGAACGGGTGATGAGCACGCCGACCGCCTGGCAGTACTATTACGGCGTCAGCGCCGCGCAGCTGACCTCGGTCATCAATACCGGATATCGCGTCGTCGACCTGCAGGTGGAATCGGTATCGGGTTCGACCCCGACCTTCACCGCCACGCTGGTGCGCAACAGCGGCGCCTACGCCAAGGGCTGGTGGTGGTATTACGGCCAGACCATCCCGCAGGTCAGCGCCCTGCTGACCGCCAATAAGGCGCGTCTGATCTCCATCGCGCCTTATAACGTGAACGGCACGACCTATTACGCGGTCGTCATGGTCAACAATACCGGCGCCGATGCGAAGGGCTGGTACTGGTGGGTCGGCACCGGGTCGCAGATCAACACGGACGTCTCGGCCACCAAGGCCCGGCTGGTCGATCTCGAGCCCTACAGCACCAGCGGCGGCACGCGCTATGCCGCGATCGCCATCAATAATTCCGGCAGCGACGCCGACTCCTGGTGGTGGTACCTGAACGGCAGCTCGGCCAGCGTGCTCAGCCACGTGACGACGAACAAGGCACAGCTTCTGTCGTTCAACCGCGAGCCCGGCACGACGAATTTCGACGTCACCATGCAGGGCGGATCGACCGCACCTTGGTGGTTCTATACCGGCTCCGACGCGCCGACGCTGTCCGCGCTGTTGACCGAGAACGGGGCGCGGCTAACCCAGCTTCGCTCGGACTTCTCGACCGGCAGCCGCCGCTTCAACAGCATCATGATCAACAATTCGAATGCCTGCACCACGCGCCTGATCGGGCTGATGCACGCCAACGGCACCGGCTGGAACGGCAATTACGTGAAGGAGATTTCCGGCAGCGCCGTGACGGACGGTCCGGTCCCGTGCGCGGCGGCGGAAACCCGCAAGTTCGAGCCCGCCAGCGCGATCAAGGTGGTGATCGCGACCTATGTGATGCACCTGGTTCAGACCGGCCACGCCGACCTGGCCACGACGGTGCCCAAGCTCGATCCCAACAATTTCTGCAGCTTCCAGCAGATCGGGACCGAGACGCTGGGCAATGCCGTGACCCAGATGATGCAGAATTCCGACAATGCGCGGACCGACATGCTGCTGAAGCGCTACGGCATGGCGACGATCAACGCCTATGCCCACGGGCTGGGCATGAACAGCACCGCCTTCAACGGCTATATCGACTGCCCCGGAAAGCACAACACGCTGACCCTGGGCGACGCGGCGTTGCTCTATACCGGCCTCGCCGAGCACACGATCCTGACCCAGGCCAACGTCAACAAGCTGTTCAGCATGATGGCCGGCCGGAACTACGACTTCGCCGGGATGTGGAACGATCTGCAGCCGATCATCCAGGCCGAGAAGCCGAGCGGCATGGCGGCGGCAAAGGTCAACAGCTTCATCGCCCGCATCAAGCTCTCCTATAAGTCGGGCGGCTACACCTGGCCGGGCGGGATCCTCGATATCAACGGCCAGACCGAATATGGCGATGTCGGCATCGATGGCTACGCCAGCCTGCCGGTCTGCGACGGCTCGGTGAAGTCGGCCCGCCAGTACGTCTTCGGCTTCTTCCACGAAAGCACCAAGTCCACCGCCGACCAGACCCCGCTCTTCAACGCCATGGGCGCCGGGGCGGAGCTGCTCAGGGAGCAGGTGCATCAGGCGCTCGCATCGTGGAACCAGTGCAGCTGAACGGTTAGCCCAAGCCGAGGGTGGGGTGCCGGGGCGAAAGTCGGCGCCTTGTCTTCGGGCTGGGGCAGGGGGGCGGACATGAGGGATGTCAGGTCCCGCCCCCTGTCTGCCTGCGCTGAAGCGAAGCTCGCGCGGGCAGAGGGGAGAGGTCGGGCTTCCCCAGCGGTCCGGCCTCTCCCTGATTTTTCGTTCCTATAAAGTCACTTTAAAATTATCACGTAATTTATATTGCAAACTGTATTTCAGCATGTGACCGTCTTCACCTCGGGTCACCTGTTCGCGGCGGAACGTCATGCCTGACACCTACCTTCCCTCGTCGTTGGAACCGATCACCGCCGCCTGCGCCTGGCGCGGCGAGGCGATGAAGACAAGCGACGAATGGATCTACCGTTTGTCGAAAGATCAGCTGGATGAGCTGGAACAGCTCGGCACGCGCTTCGTGCTTGAGGATCCGGATTTGCGCTT
>DATJHU010000166.1:0-12033 GCA_035493715.1 Alphaproteobacteria bacterium
GGCACCGTTTCACGGGTTCCGTAATGCGCGATGCGCGCCACCATCTCGTCGCTGAGGCATGGGAAGGTTTGCGCCTGACGCTGCGACGGGTCGGCGGGATCGAACTCGGCAAGGGAGCTGTCGGTGGGCATCGGGTTAAAATATGCATTTCGGCGGCAAGCGGCAACGCGTTGACCGCTTGCCCTTTCTCCCCCATAGCTTCTGTTCCACGACTACCCGCCGGGGGCCGATCGATGAGCCGGAACTGTTCGCACCTGGGCACCATCCTGCACGTCACGCCCAGCGCACGCGGCTGCGAGGAATGCCTCAAGACCGGCAGCCCCTGGGTGCATCTGCGCATCTGCCGCGCCTGCGGCCATGTCGGTTGCTGCGACGATTCCCCGAACCGGCACGCGACGGCGCATTTCCACGCCACCGGCCACCCCATTATCGAGGGTTACGACCCACCGGAGGGCTGGGGTTGGTGCTATGTCGACGAGGTCGTGTTCGATCTGCGAGGCGACACGACCGAGCAGGTCGGGCCGATCCCGCGATACATCTGACGATGCCGTCACTGCCCTACATCTATCTGGCCATCGCGATCCTGGTCGAGGTGACGGGAACGTCCGCGCTCAAGGCGTCGGAGGGTTTCACCCGGCTCTGGCCCAGCCTCATCGTCGTGGTGAGCTATGCCGTGTCGTTCTTCTTCATGTCGCTGACGCTGAAATCGATCCCGGTCGGTATCTCCTACGCGATCTGGTCGGGCGTGGGGATCGTGATGATCACAGTGGTCGCGTGGTTCCTCTACAAGCAGGCGCTGGACGTGCCGGCGCTGATCGGCATGGGCCTCATCGTCGCCGGCGTCGCCGTGATCAACCTGTTCTCGAATACCGCCGGCCAGTAGCCTCAGACCGGATTGCGCGCAGCGAAGACGTGGCGGTGCGCCCAGTGCGGATAGGGCAGCGACCGGTCGCTCGCTTTGTCCAGGAGCGCCAGCTCCTCGTCGCTCATTGTCCATGACGCCGCGGCGACGTTGTCGCGAAGCTGTTTCTCGTCGCGCGCGCCGAAGAGGACGGTCGAGATCGCCGGCTTGCGCAGCAGATAGTTCATCGCAACCTGCGCCATCGTGGCGTTGCGCCCTTCGGCCACCTCAGCCAGCGCGTCGGTGATCGTGTCCAGCCGCTCCCGGTCGATACCGCCGGGTACGCCGGCCAGCGTGCCGCGCGCGCCTTCCGGATCGGGCTTGCCGCGCCGGAACTTGCCGGTCAGGACGCCGAAAGCCAAAGGTCCCCAGACGATCGTGCCGACACCTTGGTCGACACCCAGCGGCAGCAGATCCGTTTCCGCGTCACGTCCCGCGATCGAATAATAGATCTGGTGGGAGACGTAGCGCTCCCAGCCATGGGAATCGGAGATCGCCAGAGCCTTCATCAGCTGCCAGGAGGCATAGTTGGAGCAGCCGATATAGCGGACCTTGCCCGCGCTCACGAGATCGTCCAGCGCGCGGAGCGTCTCCTCAAGCGGCGTGAACGAGTCGGGCGCGTGGATCTGGTAGAGGTCGATATAGTCGGTCTTCAGCCGCTTGAGGCTGGCCTCGCAGGCCTCGACCACGTGCTTGCGCGACGAGCCCATGTCGTTCGGCCCCGGCCCCATGGGGCCCCAGCATTTGGTCAGGATTTCCACGTCGTGGCGCTTGTTGCGCAGCGCGTAGCCGAGGATCTCTTCCGACCGCCCGTTGGAGTAGGCGTCGGCGGTGTCGAAGCTGGTAATGCCGGCGTCGAAGCAGATGCCGCACAGGCGTTCCGCCTCCTCCTCCTGGGTCTTGCCCATGAAGCCGAACATGCCTTCGCCGCCGAAGGTCATCGCGCCATAGCTGAGCGCTGAAACCTTGAGCCCGCTTTTCCCCAAATGCCGCTTTTGCATGCCCCGCCCCGGATGAATGAAATCCCGTTTTCGTTGGCGGCACCATGCCGCCTCCGCCCGATGCGGGCAAGCAAAGATATTCACAGCCAAAGCGTGAATTTGTGCAGAGGCAACAAAACCTTAGGTCGTGCGGTTGTCTTGCCAAACCGCAAGCGCGGTTATCGACCCATCAAGGAGAGTTGTTATGAATCGCACATTATTGAGCATGGCCACCGCCATGGCGCTGGTCGCCGGCGTCGCCGCCCCAAGCTTCGCCGCCGACCTGAAGCCCCAACCGATGAGCAAGGTGGACGTCACGACCCTTGCCGACGGTTTCCGGTCATCCAAGATGATCGGCTCCGGCGTCACCAACGACCAGCAGGAGACGATCGGCAAAGTCGACGATCTGCTCGTCGGCCGCAGCGACAAGGTCCTCTACGCCGTGATCTCGGTCGGTGGGTTCCTGGGTGTCGGCAGCAAGCTGGTCGCCGTCCCTTACGATGCGCTTCAGATCGGCAAGTCCAGCCTGGTCCTTCCGAATGGGACCAAGGAAGAACTCAAGAACCTGCCTGAGTTCAAATACGCCTCCAGCTGATCACGGTCGGCGGAAAAGCGGCCCGGCTTCGTCCGGGCCGCTTTTTATTTGCGATCCGCCCAAGAGGCGGGTTTCTTAAGTTTGCGAACAGATCGACCATCTTCGGGTAACATTTGGAATTCCCAACCGGCAAAGCCGGGAATCTTCAGGACTGGATGCCGCAGATGGGGCAATAGTCTTGACATATATGGCCCAAGCCGGGCATTTGGCCTTTAGTGCGGATAGCGCGAGGCCGACGACACTTAAGACCGCTGGAAACCAGCATTTGGACGTGACACGAGGCCGAGGCATGAACAGGGCGTAAAGCCCCTTTCGGCGTAACGCTAAAGTCACGGACTGCACGCGGATTTCCGCGCGGCGCTCGGAACCAGGGTACGTGTCATGATGCCAGCAGCCAGAGGTCTCTACGATCCTCGTAACGAACACGACGCCTGCGGCGTCGGCTTCGTCGCCAACATCAAGAACAACAAAAGCCATGCGATCATCGCGCAGGGCTTGAGCATCCTGTGCAACCTGGAGCATCGCGGCGCCGTGGGCGCCGACCCGCTGGCCGGCGACGGCGCCGGGATTCTGATTCAAATTCCCGATCGGCTGTTCCGCTTCGAGTCAGAGCGCCTGGGCTTCGCCCTGCCCGCCGCAGGCGAATATGCCGTGGGCATGATCTTCATGCCGCAGGACGCCGCTGCGCGCGCGGAATGCGAGAAGACCCTGGAGGATTACGTAACGTCCGAAGGGCAGACTGTCCTGGGCTGGCGCGACGTGCCGGTGCAAATGTCGGCGCTCGGCGAAAGCATCAAGCCGAATGCGCCGGTCATCCGCCAGGTTTTCATCGGGCGCGGCGCCAACACGCCGGATGTCGATGCCTTCGAACGCAAGCTGTTCGTCATCCGCAAGCAGACCCATGGGGCAGTGAAAGCCATCGATCTCGGCCAGGGCGGCATGTTCTACATCGCCAGCCTGTCGACCCGGACGATCATCTATAAGGGCATGGTCATCGCCGCCCGGCTGGCAGCCTTCTATGACGACCTGCGCGACGAGCGGCTGGAGTCGGCGCTCGCGCTGGTGCATCAGCGCTTCTCGACCAACACCTTCCCGTCCTGGGAACTGGCGCACCCGTTCCGCTTCCTGGCGCATAACGGCGAGATCAACACGCTGCGCGGCAACATCAACTGGATGATGGCGCGCCGCCACTCCATGACCTCCGAGGTGTTGGGCGACGATCTGGAAAAGCTGTGGCCGCTGATCGGCGACGGCAACTCGGATTCGGCGACGCTGGACAACTGCCTGGAGCTGCTGCTTGCCGGCGGTTATTCGCTGCCGCACGCGCTGATGATGATGATTCCGGAGGCATGGTCCGGCAACAACCTGATGCATGCCGACCGGCGCGCCTTCTATGAGTACCATGCCGCGCTGATGGAACCGTGGGACGGCCCTGCCGCCATTGCCTTCACCGACGGCCGCCAGATCGGCGCGACGCTGGACCGTAACGGCCTGCGCCCCGCGCGCTTCGTCGTCACCACCGACGACATCATCGTGATGTCGTCCGAGGCGGGGGTGCTGGAGTTCCCCGAAGATCAGATCGTCCAGAAATGGCGTCTGGAACCGGGCAAGATGCTGTTGGTCGACCTGGAAAAGGGCCAGATCATCGGCGACGGCAGCCTCAAGAAGGAAATCGCCAACACCCGCCCCTATCAGGCGTGGCTCGACAAGACCCAGATCCGGCTGGAAAGCCTGCCGGACGAGGTGTCGCCGATGCCGCCGTCGAAGGACGTGCTGCTCGATGCGCAGCAGGCGTTCGGCTACACCCAGGAAGACATCAAGGTCTTCCTGAAGCCGATGGGCCTGTCGGGCGAGGACGCGCTGGGTTCCATGGGCCGCGACACGCCGCTGGCCGTGCTGTCCAAGCGACCCAAGCTGCTGTTCGACTATTTCCAGCAGCGCTTCGCCCAGGTCACCAACCCGCCGATCGATTCGATCCGCGAAGAGCTCGTGATGTCGCTGGTGTCGCTCGTCGGCCCGCGCCCGAACCTGTTCGACCTGGACAGCGGCGGCACCCATATAAGGCTGGAGCTGAAGCAACCAATCCTCAGCAACATGGACCTGGAGAAGGTCCGCCGCATCGAGGACAATTCGGGCGGCGCCTTCAAGGCCTATTCCCTGCCTATCGTCTATCCTGTCGGCAAGGGCGCCGCGGGCATGGGCAAGGCGATCGAGCGCATCTGCAAACTGGCGGAAGCCGCGGTCAAATCCGGCCACAACATCGTCATCCTGACCGACCGGGCGATGGACCAGGACCATATCGCCGTGCCGTCGCTGCTGGCGACTGCCGCCGTCCACCACCACCTGATCCGTGAGGGTTTGCGCACCGAAGTCGGCCTGGTCGTCGAGACCGGCGAGGCGCGGCAGCTGCACGATTTCTGCCTGCTGGCCGGCTATGGCGCGGAGGCGATCAACCCCTATGTCGCGCTGGACACGCTGTCGATCCTGCGCCGCGACATGGCGGAGCAGATCAGCGAGTACGAGATCCATAAGCGCTATATCAAGGCGGTCTCCAAGGGCATCATGAAGGTGATGTCCAAGATGGGCATCTGCACTTTCCAGTCCTATTGCGGCGCGCAGATCTTCGACGCCGTCGGCCTGTCGAGCGCCTTCCTGGACAAATACTTCACCGGCACCGCCTCCCCGATCGAAGGCGCCGGCCTGGACGACATCGCCGAGGAAACCGCGCGGCGACATGCGCTGGCCTATGGCGACGCGCCGAACTATCGCGACGCGCTGGATGTCGGCGGCGAGCTGGCCTATCGCGTCCATGGCGAGACTCATGTCTGGACGTCCGAGGTTGTGTCGCTGCTGCAGCACGCGGTGCGCGCGGGCGACTACAAGCAGTTCAAGCAATACACCAAGAAGGTCGGCGAGCAGGAAGACGGCCTGATTTCGCTGCGCGGGCTGCTCGATTTCGATTTCGCGCCGACCCCGATTCCGATGGATGAGGTGGAATCCGCCGAAACCATCGCCAAGCGGTTTGCCTCGGGCGCCATGTCGTTCGGCTCCATCTCGTGGGAAGCACACACGACGCTCGCCATCGCGCTCAACCGGCTGGGCGGCAAGTCCAACACCGGCGAAGGCGGCGAGGATCCGCAGCGTTACAAGCCGCTGGAAAACGGCGACACGATGCGCTCGGCGATCAAGCAGGTCGCGTCGGGCCGGTTCGGCGTCAATGCCGAGTATCTGGTCAATTCCGACGACATCCAGATCAAGATGGCGCAGGGCGCGAAGCCCGGCGAAGGCGGCCAGCTGCCGGGCCATAAGGTGGACGAGTGGATCGCCCGCACCCGCCATTCGGTGGCGGGCGTCGGCCTCATCTCGCCGCCGCCGCACCATGACATCTATTCGATCGAGGATCTGAAGCAGCTGATCCACGACTTGAAATGCGTGAACCCCAAGGCCCGCATCAGCGTCAAGCTGGTATCGGAAATGGGCGTCGGCACGATCGCGGCGGGCGTGGCCAAGGCCAAGGCCGATCACGTCACCATCGCCGGCTGGGAAGGCGGCACGGGCGCAAGCCCGATCAGCTCCATCCAGCATGCCGGCGAGCCATGGGAGATCGGCCTTGCCGAAACCCACCAGACGCTGGTGATCAACGGGCTGCGCAGCCGCATCGCCGTCCAGGTCGACGGCGGCGTGCGCTCCGGCCGCGACGTGGTGATCGGCGCGCTGCTGGGCGCCGACGAATTCGGCTTCGCCACCTCCGCGCTGATCGCCGCCGGCTGCATCATGATGCGCAAATGCCATCTGAACACCTGCCCGGTGGGCGTGGCGACACAGAACCCGGAACTGCGCCACCGCTTCGTCGGCAAGCCGGAAGACGTGACCAACTTCTTCCTGTTCATCGCCGAAGAAGTGCGCGAACTGATGGCGAAGCTGGGCTTCCGCACGTTCAACGAGATGATCGGCCAGAGCGACCGGCTGCGGCAGCGGCTGGTCAACGACCCCAAGGTCAGGAACATCGACCTGTCGAAAGTGCTCTACAAGCCCGAGGCCAACCCAGGCGAGACTCTGTATTGGAGCGAAACCCAGGACCACAACCTGGAGGAAGCGCTGGACAATAAACTGATCTCCGCGGCGCAGCCCGCGATCGAGCACCTGCAACCGGTGACCATCGACCTGCCGATCAGCAACGTGAACCGCACCGTTGGCGCGCTGCTGTCGGGTGAGATCGCACGCCGCTATGGCGACGAGGGTCTGCCGAACGATTCGATCCATGTGAACTTCACCGGCACCGCCGGCCAGAGCTTCGGCGCGTTCCTGGCGCGTGGCGTCACGATGGAGCTTGAGGGCCAGGGCAACGACTATGTCGGCAAGGGCCTGTCGGGCGGCCGGCTGATCATCTATCCGAAGCCCGACAGCAAGCTGGACCGGACGAAGGCTGTCATCGTCGGCAACACCGTCCTTTATGGCGGCGTCGAGGGCGAATGCTATTTCAGCGGAGTCGGCGGCGAACGCTTTGCCGTCCGCAACTCCGGCGTCGTCGCCGTGGTCGAAGGCGTCGGCAGTCACGGCTGTGAGTATATGACCGGCGGTTGTGTCGTCGTGCTGGGCACCACCGGCAGCAATTTCGGCGCCGGCATGAGCGGCGGCGTCGCCTATGTGCTGGATGAAGACGGTACTTTTGCTACGCGCTGCAACCAGGCAATGGTCGAGCTGGAGCCGATCCTGGAAGAGGATCAGGCGCTGGCCGACGCCGAGGATCGCGGCGGCGATCTGGAATCGCACGGCGTGGTCGAACTGATGCGCAACATGACGGAGGGTGACGCTCGCCGCCTGCGCACGCTGATCGAGCGCCACGTGCAGTTCACGGGCAGCCCGCGCGGCCAGGCGATCCTGGCCGACTGGGGCAGCTATCGCGCCAAGTTCGTCAAGGTGATGCCGATCGAGTATCGCCGCGCGCTGGAGCAGGCGCAGCCTCGTTCGCTCGTTTCGGTGGGAGCATAAAGCCGTGGGCAAACCGACAGGTTTTCTCGAATTCGCGCGGCACGACCGCTCCTATGCGCCGGTTTCCGAACGGCTGAGGCATTACAAGGAGTTCGTGAAGCCGCTGCCGGAGGAAGAGCTGCGGCTGCAGGGCGGACGCTGCATGGATTGCGGCATCCCGCACTGCCATACCGGCTGTCCGGTCAACAACATCATCCCGGAATGGAACGATCTGGTCCACAGCGGCAATCACCGCACGGCGCTGGAAGTCCTGCACCAGACCAACAATTTCCCGGACTTTACCGGTCGCATCTGCCCTGCCCCATGCGAGGCGGCGTGCACGCTGAACCTCGTCGACGCCCCGGTCACGATCAAGACGATCGAACATGCGATTGTCGAGAACGGCTGGGACCAGGGCTGGATCGAGCCGCAGATCGCACCCCACCGTACCGGAAAGCGCATCGCCGTCATCGGCTCCGGCCCTGCAGGCCTGGCCTGCGCTCAGCAGTTGGCGCGCGCCGGCCATGCCGTCTCGGTCTACGAGAAAGGCGCCCGCATCGGCGGGTTGCTGCGATACGGCATCCCGGATTTCAAGCTTGAGAAGTCCGTCATCGACCGGCGCATCGCGCAGATGCGGGCGGAAGGCGTGGAATTCCACCCGAACAGCCATGTCGGCGTGAATATCGAAATCGAGAAACTGCTCAACAAGCACGATGCGGTCGTGCTGGCGATTGGCTCCGAAGCGCCGCGCGACCTGCCGGTGCCGGGCCGCGAGCTCAAGGGGATCCACTACGCCATGGATTTCCTGCCGCAGCAGAATCGCCGCGTTTCGGGCGAGCCGGTGGGCGCGGAGGATATCTTTGCGACCGATCGCGACGTTCTGGTGATCGGCGGCGGCGATACCGGGTCGGATTGCATCGGCACATCGAACCGGCATAAGGCCAGATCCGTCACGCAGCTGGAGATCCTGTCGCAGCCGCCGGACAAGGAAGACAAGCTGTCGACCTGGCCGAACTGGCCGCTGAAGCTTAGGACCTCAAGCTCGCACGAAGAGGGTTGTGCGCGGGATTTCGCGGTCGCGACCAAAAGCTTCACGGGCGAAAACGGTCACGTGACCGGCCTCAACGCCATCCGCGTCAATTGGGCGACGGACGCCAACGGCCGGATGAGCATGCAGGAGATTCCGGGCAGCGAATTTCACATCAAGGCCGACTTGGTGCTGCTGGCGATGGGCTTCGTGAGCCCGGTCCATAAAGGCTTGGTCGAGCAGCTGGGGGTCGAACTCGACCCCCGCGGCAACGTAAAGGCCAACGACCTGAAATACGCGACTTCCAAGGACAAGGTGTTCGTCGCCGGCGACGTGCGGCGCGGCCAGTCGCTGGTCGTGTGGGCAATCCGCGAGGGCCGCCAATGCGCCCGCGCGGTCGACGAATATCTGATGGGCCGGTCCGAGCTTCCGCGCTAACCCAATCTGGCGTCAAACCGCGCCCCACGCTTGGATCGCCGCGGCCGCCAAACAAAAACACGCCGGACGGACGGCCCCGATTGTTCGGGAGCCGCCCCTCCGGCGTGCCTGGACAACCCGGCGAGAAGCCGCGCGAGGCTTACTTTGCCTTGTCGAAGATCTCGTCGAAGGCGACTTCGGGGCCGCCCGGCGCATGCTGCGCCCACGCATGGCAAACCAACTTCGTGCCGTTGTTCGTCAACTCGAAAACGCTGTTCTCGCGCACGAAGCCGTTGCTGTCGTGCCGTACAGCGCGCGCCTTGTCGGTGCCGATATGGGTGAACGCCATCGATTCGCCCTGGCCCATGTCATAATATTTGCCGTCATAGGCGCCGTCGAACTTCTGCACGTCGGTTTTGCCGTCGCTTACCACCGTCTCTGTATAGACCAGCTTGTTGCCGTCATCCTTCGTGACGACCAGATCGTTGTCGGTCACGTGCACATATGACGGATAGATCGTCTCTTTCTTGTTGAGATGCCATGTCCCTTCCCAGGACATGTATTTCTTGTCGGCGGCACCGGCGGAGCCCGCGACCGCAATTGCGGCTACGGTCAGCGCGGCGCGTGAAAGCTTGTGCATGAATATCCTCCCGAAACTGCGTTTTTCTTTGTCTTAAGACCGCCGCCGGCATTTGCCGGGCGCCGTAATCATCCGACGTCGTATGAATTTACTACCACGCATTTCGGGACGAGCCACTGGAAAAATGAGATCCGGACGTGAAAAACCCCCTCTCCGCCCCTGAGAAGAGAAGGGGTTCTCCAAGCCTGCCGGCGTTACCCGGCAGGACATTTCGCCTCAGATGATCGGCGGATAACCCAGGCCACCGTAATAGGTCTGCACGCGTTCGCTTTCCGTCCGGCCGCCGAAATCGTGAAGTTCGTCGCTGGAATAAGACGGCGCGCTGCGCAGTTGCTCGGTCGACAGGTCGATATTGTAGCCGCCCTTGTCCTCGTCATAGGTCAGCACGTTCCATGGCAGCGGGTGATATTTCTCGCCGATACCCAGGAAGCCGCCGAACGACATGACGGCATAGGCGACGCGTCCGCTGCGCTTGTCGATCATCACGTCGTGGATGGTACCGAGGTCGTCGCCCACCGCGTTGTAGACGGACGTGCCCTGCACCTTGTTGGCCGAGATCAGCGCACCGGTTTCCTCGACATGCTCGTCGTGGATATCGGCGTTGCGCGCCGGGTCCATGCTCGGGTCGTAAGTCGCCATCGAAATCTCCATTTTTGGATTAAGGATACCAGGGGAACCCCCCGTACCTGATCCCGTTCCGATTTACAGGACCGCGCGGTGGAGCCCCTGTCCTACCGAAAACCCCTGTCGAGTCCGCGGCCTAGCCGCCACCGAACGCCGCGCTATAGTGGTGCGAACAACAAGGCGATCGCGACAGCGCGCAAGCGATGACCCAGCCGGACCAAACACCGATCTTCGACATCCCACCCGCGAGCCAGCCTGTTCGCCGTTGGCAGATGATCGCCTTCTGGGTCGCGATCGTGCTGGGCACGATCCTGCGCTTCGCGGCGCTGGGAAAGGTGCCCGCGGGCGTGTTGCCGGACGAGGCATCCACCGGGGTCGACGCGCTTTCGATCTGGCAGTCGGGCATGGACCGCTGGGGCAACCACTGGCCGATCTGGTTCCCGGCCTGGGGGTCGGGCATGAACATGCTCTTCACCTATATCGCCGCGCCGGTGGTCGGGATTTTCGGGCTGTCCACCGTTTCGCTACGCGCGGTCGAGGCCTTCTTCGGCGTGCTGACGCTCGTGACCGCCTATCACGCCGGCCGGCTCTGGTTCGGGCGCAGCGCGGGGCTGGTCGTCCTTTGCCTGCTCGCCTTCCTGCCCTGGCACGTGATGACCAGCCGCTTCACGCTGGATTCCAACCTTGTGCCGCTGCTGTTCACGCTGGGGCTGATCACGCTGCATCAGGCGCTGACCAGGGGCGGCCGCTGGCCCCTGCTCGCCCCGCTGCCCTGGGCGCTCTGCGTCTATGCCTACCCGGTTTCGCTGCAGGCGATGCTGATTTCCGGATTGGCCATCGCGGTGATCGAACGCAGGACAATCAGGCCCCGCCTGGGCTGGTGGGCCGCGGGCGTGGCGATCGGCATCGCGATCGACATCCCGTTCCTGCTGTTCATCGCCAAGAACCAGCTTCACCTGCAGAGCCTGCCGCTGGAGAGCCACCTGCCCTTCTCGGTGCCGCTGCTGGCCGCGTCCCGGCTCAGCCAGATCGGCGGCGCTGCCTACAACATCGTTTTCGACAATCTGACCTTCGTGCTGTCGGGCTTCCGCGACGGCAACGTGCAGCATCAGAGCATCTATTTCCCCGCTCTGTCGGCGCCGATGCCCTATCTGATCGCGATGGGGACGATTGCGCTCGCCTGGGACGCGGTACGGACCCGCCGCGTGAATCCGATCCTCGTCGTCGTGCTCACCGTCGTCGCGCCCATCGTCACCCTGCCGCTCAACGTGACCCGGCTGAACTGGTTCTACATTCCCGCGCTGATGGTGGTCGCAAATCTGGTCAATCTTCGCCTCGACCGGCAGACAGCCGTCACGGCGCGGCTCGGTCGCCTGTGGCTGATCGCGACGGGCGGCTACATCGCGCTCTTCCTGGCGATGTTCTATCCCTATTATTTCATTCGCTATAACGATGAGATCCAGATCGAGGATGTGAGGCTGGGCAACGGCTTCCGCGTCGGGCTGGAGGACGCGATGCGGCGCGAGACGGCTTTGGCGGCGCCCGACGAACCGATGCTAGCCGCCATCGGCACCGTCCACCCCTATCTCTACCCGCTGTTCTACGGCCTGTCCGACCTCGACCGTTTCCGCGCGACGCGGCAGATGCAGATCGAGAAGGGCGTCTTCAAGGTGTCGTCGTTTGACCGGTTCTATTTCGAACGCGACGCGCTGCCCGCCGGAAAGAGCTTCGTCTTCGTCACCCGCTCCGACCGCCTGCCCTGCGCCGCGCCGGAAATAGCGTATGCCGGCCCGCTTTGGACCGTGGGGCGCTGCAGGCCCTGACCTGAAGTCTCAATTCGGCAGTTCGTCGCGAGAATGTGGGGGTTCGCCGCCCGTC
>DATJHU010000167.1:0-3203 GCA_035493715.1 Alphaproteobacteria bacterium
AAAGCCTGCTGCGCGACGGCACGGCGTTCACGTTCGACACGCCGATCTGCATGCCGGATCGCGCCGCCGGTATCTATCGCGCACCGGCCGGCGCGCGCTGGCACAACATTATCGGCATCCTCGACCGCGTCGGCTTCTCGCCGGCGGTCATGCAATCCAATGCCGATTTCGGCGTCGCCAGCACGTTCTCGGTCAACGCACATGGCTGGGCCGTACCGCACGGACCGTTCGGCAGCACGGTCCGGTCCCTGCGGATGCTGATGGCCGACGGCGCTCTGGTCACCTGCTCCCGCACCCAGGAGCCCGATCTTTTCCGGCATGTGATGGGCGGCTATGGGCTTTTCGGCGTCATCCTCGATCTGGATGTCGAGATGGTGCCGAATGTGACGCTGGTTCCGACCTTCGAGCCCGTCGACGCGAAGGATTTCGCGCGGCCTTTCCTGGCAGTTTGCACCGATCCGAAAGTGAACATGGCCTACGGCCGGCTGGACGTATCGCGGGACAATTTCCTTGAGCACGCCTTGCTCATTTCCTACCGGCCGGACGCATCGGGCGCGCCGCCGCGTCCTTTGAAGGTGCCCGGCGTGGCGTCAGCCCTGACGCACCGGATCTATCGGGCCGAGGTCGGTTCGGACTTCGCGAAGCGGTTCCGCTGGTTCATGGAAACGACGGTTGGGCCGCGCATGTCGACCGGCCCGATCAGCCGGAACACCATCCTCGACGATCCAGTCTCGGCGCTTGCAGGCCACAACCCGAAGCGAACCGACATCCTGCACGAATATTTCATGCCCCCGGAACGGTTTCCGGACTTCCTGACGGCATGCCGCGAGGTGATCCTGAAGTCCCATCAGGAACTGCTGAACGTCACGCTGCGCTTCCTGGCGCCCGATACCGAGAGCGTGCTGGCTTACGCTCCGACCCGGCGCATCTCGGCGGTGATGTCGTTTTCGCAATGGAAGACGGCGGAAGCCGAAGCCGACATGCAACAGATGACCCGCAACCTGATCGACCGGGTTCAGGCGATCGGCGGCAGTTTCTACCTGCCCTACCGTTTGCATGAGACGCGCGAGCAACTCGCGAAATCCTATCCGGCGATCGACAGCTTCGTTGCCGCCAAGCGCCATTACGATCCCGGCCTGCTGTTCCGCAACGCGCTGTGGAACAAGTATCTCGCCGCACCGACAACGGGGACGCCGTAATGCAGAAACATCGGGCGCTTACGCTGGCGTTTGCGGTTTTCCTGATCACAGTCACGGTGCTGGGCTGGATTCCGGCTCTGGCCGACGCCAACGGCAAGCTTTTCGGCGTCTTCAGGCTGACCTGGTACAACGACATACTGCACCTGGCGTCGGCCTCGTGGGCTTTGGCGGCCGCGTTCCTCTCACGGTCCGCGTCGATCTTCTTCCTGCGGATATTCGGCGCCCTTTACCTCTCAGACGGCCTCATGGGGCTGGCCATAGGGTCCGGCTATCTTGATCTCGGCGTCGTCTTTCACGGCATCCAGGATCTGCCGTTCGGGTTCAAGCTGCTGGCCAACGGACCCCATATCATCGCCGGCTCCATCGCGCTGGCCGCCGGCTTCCTGTGGTCTGCCGGCCGCGAACAGCCGCCCGCCTGATCCGATGAAATGGCGCAGGCGCTTACGTTGGTTCAGAGCGGCCCTGCTGCTCCTCGTGATCCTGATGGCGATCCCGGTTTTCTATGTCGAGACGGCGTGCCGCGCGCCCAGCGGGATTGCCACCGCGCATTCCTTGAACGTCTTCAACATCACGGACGCCGTCTATAGCCGGCCGACGACCAACAGCGTCCTGTCCTATCCCGAGTGGTATATCGTCTATGCCTATCAGGATTTCGCGGCGGTTCTCCACGATGGGGACGAAAGCCGTTTCCGTTACCTCGCCAGCACCAAGACCTACTGGACCGGCCTGTGCGCCGTGAACCGCGTGGCGTCAGCCGACGGCGCCAGCGACCCGAGCGAAAAGGCGATGCTCTATATCATCGGCTGGAGCTTCACCGCCGAGATGGCGATCAAAGGTGCCTATGAAACGACCGTCGGCAGGCTGTTCGCCTGGATGCGCGGCGCCGGGAAAAGCAACGAGGACCGTTTCGCGGTCGCCGTCGCGGACGACTACGCGCAGTTCCTGGGGCAGAAGGCCTGGTACGAATATTACTTCTGGCGGCAGGTCAGCGCGCTGTGGGGCAGCACATTCGACTGGTCCCATCCGGTCCGGGCATCGGAACGCCGGTTCGCCCTGACGCTGGAGTGGGGCGTGAAAGCGGTCTACGCCAAGGCGATCGGCGGATTGGCGAGCCTGTCGCCCGCCCCGCTGCAGATCCAAAGCGTGGTCGGCGGCCTCGACGACGCGGATCGCGCCGCAATCCCGGGCATTCGAGTTGTGAAGGAGTTGGGCGACGGCAAGCAGCTGATCGAAACTCCGCGCTATGCGGCGTTCACCGAGATCGTGCAGGCACTGGCGGCGCGCAATCGCCCGGTTCTGGAGATTGCGGGAAACGATACCATCTTTGCGACGGTCCTTGTTCCGCTGGACGCGCATATCGACATGGACGGCGTTAAGCCTGTCTTCTCGGATGCGATCCAATCGCGGCCCGGATGGCACAGGCAAGGAATCCAAATCACTGTTTCGACCCTGACCAAGACGATCCAGGAGATCGGAGCACGAGGCGCGACGCTTGAGCATCTCTACGACTACTGACCGCCCGAAACGGCGGCGCTATGTGCTGGCGGCCGTCGGCATACTTGCCGTCTGGTTCACCGGGATCGCCGCCTTGACGGCAATCGCTGAGCCGACCCGATCGGTCGTGGTCGTCGGTCCGCTATCGACGACCTTGCGGGCCGCGACTGCCGCCGACACGGCACTGGTCGCGGTGCATCGCGGCTTCACCGAGGTCCGTTCCGAACGGAAGGGCTTCGTGCGCGACCTGTATCGCGGCGGCGCATGGTTCGTGTGGCCGACGATCGACGGCGGATGCCTGTTTTCAGTTCCGCAACGGCGCACATAACCGCTAACTTAATCCACAAACATTCGCAGTCGGGGAATCCAATGGACACCAAGCATCTCGTCGATCCGGAACTGGTGGCGGCGCTGGCGGTCATGCCGCCATTCAACCTAACCAACGAGACCCTGCCGCAGATGCGCGGCATGATGGTCGAGATGCTGAAGCAACAGCAGGCCAATGCACCG
>DATJHU010000168.1:0-22054 GCA_035493715.1 Alphaproteobacteria bacterium
CGGGGGGCTGAAGATGTCGACGCCGCTGGGCGATATCTACACGACCAACATCACGCCCGATAAGGAAACCGGGATCGGCGAATACAGCTTCGACGACTTCAAGGCGGCCATGCAGAAGGGCATCGCCAAGGATGGCCATCATCTTTATCCGGCGATGCCGTATCCGTCCTATGCCAAGGTCGGCGACGACGACCTCAAGGCGCTTTACGCCTTCTTCATGGAGAGCATCCCTGCGGTCCGCCGGAAGAACCAGGAATCGGAGATCCCGCGGCCCCTGAACTGGCGCTGGCCCCTCGCACTCTGGAACGCCGTTTTTACAGACAGGGTGGGCTACACGCCGGACCCGGCGCATGACGCCGCGTGGAATCGCGGGGCCTATCTGGTGCAGGGCCTCGGCCATTGCGGCAGCTGCCACACGCCGCGCGGCATCTTCTTCCAGGAGAAGGCGCTGGATCAGAAGGACGGGAAGTATCTGTCGGGCGGCAACCTGGACGATTGGTTCGCATCCAGCCTGCGCGGCGAACCCAAGGCGGGCCTGAACGGCTGGTCGACAGCGGAAATCGCGGAGTTCCTGAAGACCGGCCACAACGCGCACGCCACCGCGTTCGGCACAATGATCGACGCGATCAACAACAGCACCCAGTACCTGACGGATGACGACCTCAACGCCATCGCGGTCTATCTAAAGTCGCTGCCCGGCAGCGGCACCGACGTCGTGCAGGCGGATACCGGCGGACATGAGGACGGAAGGCGGCTGTTCGGGCAGCAATGCGCCACCTGCCACCAAGCCGACGGCAAAGGGCATGCACCCTATATTGCACCGCTGACCGACAACCCGACGATCGCCGACCCGGACCCGTCGTCGCTGATCAACATCACGCTGAACGGATCGTCCCGCATCGTCGTCTCCGGCATGCCCGACGCCTATCGCATGCCACAATTCCGCGTCCTGCTGCGCGATGACGAGATCGCGGAGATCGTGAGCTACATCCGGCAGAGCTGGGGCAATATGGCGACGCCGGTGGGACCGGATCAGGTCGCCAAAATCCGTCGCTCCAGCGAGGCGGCGAGCGACGCTGTCGTCATTCTGAAAATGCGGTAGCCGCACAGCCGCCGACCAACCGAGGGGAACAATCTTGCGTACACTTCATCCGGCCACCGCGTCGGCCCTGTTGGCCGCCTGCTTCCTGCTGCCCACGAAAGGGGCCCTGGCCTGGGGCGACGAGGGACATCGCGTAATCGCGCTGATCGCCGACCATTATCTGGAGCCGGCGGCGAAGCAGAAGGTCTCTGCAATCCTGGCAACCGACAGCGAGGTGGCGTCGCACGACATCGCCGGCGCATCGGTCTGGGCGACTGCTCCAGACAATCTGGCCGGCCATGAAGATTGGCATGTCGTCAAGCTGGCGCTCACCCATCCCGATATCGACACGGCCTGCGGCGGCCATCCGGCGCTGCCCGCCGGAACGGTCGCGTCGAAAGGGCCGGCTGCCGCCTGCAGCCTGGACAAGATCGAGCAGTTCTCCAAAGAGCTGGCAAATAAGGCTACGGCGCCGGCTGAGAAGCTTGTGGCATTGAAATATCTGCTGAGCCTGGTCGCCGACCTGCACCAGCCGATCTATGTCAGCGATGACGGCAACCGGGGCGGCGAAGGAACGAAGGTGGTAGGTGGCGGCGCCGATCCGGGTACGCTCAGGCATTATTGGGATTCGGATTTTATCGATAATTTGGGGGACGACCCAAAGGCGATCGCCGACGATCTGGCCGACGGCGTCCGGCAAAGCAAGACGTTCGATCACATGTCCGCCGGCACCCCGGTTGATTGGACCAAGGAGGCGTTCGCGCTGGCCAAGGGCACCGCCTACGGCAAGCTACCGGCGAAAAAACCGGACGGCAGCTATGAGCTTCCGCCCGATTATGTGACCAGCGCGATCGAGACGATCCGGGTGCAGATGGCGCGTGCCGGGGTACGGCTGGCGACCATCATCAACCGTGCGTTGGCCGGCTCCTAGCCAAACTATTCAGCCCATGCGGCGTTCAGCGGCTTGACTCACCGCCGCAGGATGATCCAACTGGATCTTAATGGGACAGAAACCAGCCATTTCCGGCACTTTGCCGGGCGTCCGGGCGATCGGACCGGAGCCGGTAGTGCGCCGCAATCCACTTCAGGGCCGTAGTCAGGACAAGGTGGACCGTATCCTGGCGGTGACCGCTACGCTGGCCGATACCGTCCCGTTGGAATCGATTACCATGGCGCAGATCGCCGAGGCGGCGGGTGCGTCCTTCAGTTCGATCTACCGTTTCTTCCCCAGCAAAGAGGCGATCTTCGAGGCTGTGGCCATGGCCAGCCTGACGCGCCTTCAGACGCAGTATGAGGCTTATTTCACCGGCCCGATCAAAGAGGAGCCGGGGGAGATCATCGACCGGGCAATCGATATCTATGTCGATTTCGCCGCGACCGAGCCCGGCTTTCGCGCGATGTGGATCGACGGGCTGGGCACGGCAGAGTTCGCCAGCCTGTCGCAGCGCGTGCCCAATTCGGCAATCACAATGGCAAGGGCCTACGCCATCGGGACGTTGGGCTATCCCGAAATCCCTGAACTGGACCTGCGCCTTGCCATCGCTGCGACTGCCGCGACGCAGATCCTGCGGTTTGCTTTCGAAGACAACGGCTATGCGCGCGACGAGGTCATCGCGGAGCTGAAGCGGTGGTTGAAGGCCGCCCTGTTGATGCTCGGCTGATTGCCGGTCAGGGCTGGATCATCAGGGCTGGGGATCGAGCTCCTTATAAGCGCCGTCGCTCCAGCGATAGAGCACGTAGTTGCTGCCCTGAACGTCGCCCTTCCCATCGAACTTGATGACGCCGCGCGTCGTGTCGAAGGTTATGGCGTGCAGCTGGTCCGCGACCTTGCGCGCATCCACCGACCCCGCCTTGGCTGCAGCCTCCGCCCAGACCTGAACCGCAGCGTAGGAAAATAGCGGATAACCGTCGGTCAGGCGGTGCGCCGTCTTCATGCGGTCGATGACGCCGGAATTTTTCGGATCGTGGGTCGGGTCGGGCGCGAAAGTCATCAACGTGCCTTCGCCGGCAGGGCCGGTGACCGCCCAGAAATCACGCGATACCAGGGCGTCGCCACCGACCATGACGGTCTGCAGGCCCTGCTCCCGCATCTGCCGCACGATGGCGCCGCCCTCGACCGGGTAGCCAGCGAAATAGAGCACGTCGATGCCAGCCTGCTTCAGCTTGGCGATCAGCGCGGAATAATCCTTTTCACCCGGCGTGATCGTGTCGTTCATCGCCTCTTTCACGCCGCCGGCATTCAGCGCCTTGCGTGTCTCGTCGGCCAGGCCCTGGCTGTAGGTCTGCCGATCGTCGACGATGGCGATCTTCTTGCCGGGGAACATCTTGATCAGATCCTTGCCGGCCAGCGCACCCTGCTGATCGTCGCGACCGCAGGTGCGGAACACGTTCCAGTGGCCGTTGTCGGTCAGCTTCGGGTTGGTCGAACCGGGCGAGATCTCCAGGATTCCCTCCTCGGCATAAACGGCGGAGGCGGGGATCGAGGAGCCGGAGCAGAAGTGGCCGATGACCACCGCCGGTGGGTGCGCCGCCAACTGGTTGGCCACGGCGACCGCCTGTTTAGGATCGCAGGCATCGTCATGCACGGTAATATGCAGCTTCTGGCCCAGCACGCCGCCTGCCGCGTTCAAATCGTCCACCGCCTGCAGCGCGCCATCGCGCAATTGCTCGCCATGGCTGGCGTCGGTGCCGGTCATTGAGGCGACCATGGCGATTTCGATATCGGCTTGCGCCGCAGCCGGCAGGAGGAACAGAGCGGAAGCAAGCAAGGCAGCGCGCATGATGACATCCCACGAAGATAATTGTTACTGCCACAATACCGGCTGCAGCGCAGGATGATAGCGGTTTGTCGGGGCTGCCCCGACGCCGCGAATGATGTAAGACCTGCTCACATGAGCAGGATGTGCATATGAAATGGTCGCGGCATGAACATGGCCCCCATGGCGGGCACGGCCGGGCGGGCTATCACCACGGGAATTTGCGCGAGGCGCTGATCGAGGCGGCGCTGTCGCTGATCGCCGCCAACGGTTCGACCGGCTTCACCTTCGCCGAGGCGGCGCGACAGGCCGGCGTCAGCCCGGCAGCCCCCTATCGCCACTTCCGCGACCGTGACGCGCTGATGGCAGACGTCGCCCAACTGGGTTTCGACAAGTTCGAGGCAGAGCTGGCGCGCGGCTGGAACCAGGGCGTCCCCGACGCGTTGACGGCACTTAATAATATCGGCAAGGCATATCTCGCGTTCGCCCGCAGCCAGCCGGGCTATTACGGTGCGATGTTCGAGGCCGGCATTCCACTCAACGCGACACCGGCGCTCCGCGATGCCAGTGATCGCGCCTTCGCAATCCTGCGCGGCGCCGCGGAGCAGATTATCGCCAAACTGCCGGACGGCACGCGGCCTCCGGCACTGATGGTGGCGCTGCATTTCTGGTCGTTGTCGCACGGCATAGCCTCGCTGTTTGTCGGACGGAATGCCGCCCAGCGCACCCTGCCGATGCCGCCTGAGGATTTGCTTGAGGCCGGCGTCCTCGTCTACCTGCAGGGGTTAGGGCTCAGCAAACCGGGCTGACGGCCGATTTCTCGCAACGGCCGCCTTGACTCGCACTCCCCTGCTGCCCATTAATGTAAATGTGATTAACATTAACACGGGGCGATGAAATGAGTTTCGCTGCAAGCCCGGGCTACGACGCCCGGTACGACTGGGCGGATCGGCATCACGACCATCACCGTCATCATCGGCGCGGCCACGATCGGCACGGGCATATGCCGTGGCTTGGTGGGCCAGCGCTGATCGGCCTGACGATTCTGGCGATGATTATCTGTTGGCCGGTGGGCGTCGTAGCGCTCGCCCTAATGATATGGAGTGCAAAAATGCGTTGTGGACATCACCATCGCGGCGAATGGGCCGAGCGTTTTCAGGAAAAGATGGCGGCCAAGCGTGCCCGCTGGGAAGAACGGATGGCGGAGCATCGCGCCCACCATCACCAGCCGGCCGGCAGCGGTAACCGGGCCTTCGACGAATACCGCGCGGAAACGTTGCGCCGGCTCGAGGATGAGGAGCGGGAATTCCGCGAGTTCCTCGATCAGCTGCGGTTCGCCAAAGACAAGGCTGAGTTCGACGACTTTCTGAGCAACCGCCGCCCGCCGACGCCACCCGAGACCCCCACGCAGGGTTGAACAGCCTCGTAGTAAACGAAAGCCCGGAGTGCCCAGCGCATTCCGGGCTTTTTCTATGCGCCGGCGCCAGCCGACGCCCTATAAGGATAAGGAAAGGGAGTACATCGATGGCGCGAAAATGGACGGCGGCGGATATTCCGGCACAGAAGGGCCGGATCGCAGTCGTTACCGGCGCCAATCGCGGGCTGGGCCTCGAGATCTCGGTCGCGCTGGCCAGGGCCGGCGCACATGTGGTTATCGCGGTCCGCGATACGGTCAAGGCGGCCGATACGGTCGAACAGATCGTCAGTCGAGCGCCGGGCGCCAAAGTCGATGCGCTGGTGCTGGATCAGTCCGACCTGTCGTCTATCCGGCGCTTTTCCGAAGCGTTCCACGCGCGCTTCGGGCAGTTGCACCTGCTGATCAACAACGCCTCGGCGATCCTGGCACCCAAATCGAAGACCGCCGACGGGTTCGAGATGCATATCGGCGTCAACCATCTGGGCAGCTTCGCGCTGACCGGGCTTTTGATGGACCGCCTGTTGGCTGCGCCGGGAGCCAGGATCGTAAACACTTCGTCGACCGCGCATCGCATGGTGAAAGGGCTGGACTTCGCCGACCTCCAGACCGAGCACGCGCCGTACAAGGAGATGGAGGCCTATGGCAGAAGCAAGCTCGCGGCCCTGCTCTTCACCGCCGAACTGGACCGCCGGCTACGCAAGGCGGGCGCGGATGTGACGGCTGTAGCGGCGCACCCGGGCTATTCGAACACGACGCCGAAAGGCGGCTTCGTCATGCGATTGGCAACCGACATCTTCGCCCAGCCCGCCGCCATGGGCGCCCTGCCGCAGCTGTATGCCGCGACGGCGCTAGACGTTGCTGGCGGCGACTATATTGGACCCGGCGGCATTGCAGAGATGCGCGGCTATCCGGCCAAGGTCGGACGCACGGATGCCGCGAAAGACCCTGCGGCGGCCGCGAGACTGTGGCAGGTTTCGGAAGAACTGACCGGCGTCCGGTATCTCGACTAACCGCCGAGATAGGCAGCCCGGATTTCCGGATTGGCGGCTAGCTCGGCCGCGGGCCCCTGTAGCGTCACCTTGCCGGTCACGAGCACATAGCCGCGGTGGGCGAGCTTCAGCGCGTGATGCGCGTTCTGCTCTACGATCAAGATCGACATGCGGCGCTCGCGGTTGATCCGGCCGATGGCGGCGAAGATCTGCTGCACCAGAAGCGGTGCCAACCCAAGCGAAGGCTCATCCAACAGCAACAGTTCCGGTTCCCCCATCATGGCCCGGCCGATCGCAAGCATCTGTTGCTCCCCGCCCGACAGCGTGCCGCCGCGCTGCTCCAGCCGCTCTTTAAGGCGCGGGAATAACGCCACGACCGCATCCAGATTGGGTCCGAACCTGGCCGGGTCGACGAGGCGCGCGCCGAGCTGGAGGTTCTCGCGTACCGTCATACGCGCAAAGATGCGGCGTCCCTCCGGTGCGTGGGCAACGCCAAGCGCCGCGATCTGGTGCGTCGGCAGGCCCGTGATATCCCGCCCCTTGAGCCACACGCTTCCAGACCTTGGACGCGGATTGCCGCAGACCGCCATCAACAGCGTGCTTTTGCCGGCACCGTTGGCCCCGATCAGCGTGACGATCTCGCCCTCGCCGACAGAGAGGCTGACATCGTCGAGCGCGCGGACCGCGCCGTAGGACGCCGATATGTTGTCCAGCCGCAGCATCAGGCCGCAGTCCCGAGATAGGCGGCGATGACCGTGGGGTCGGCGCGGATTTCGGAAGGCGTGCCCTCGGCGATTTTGCGGCCGTAATCGAGCACGACGATCCGGTCGGAAATCCCCATAACCACGCTCATGTCATGCTCGATCAGCAGCACGGCGAGGTCCCGCTCCGCCTGGACTTGGCGCACGAACGCAGCCAGATCGGCACTCTCACGTGGGTTGAGTCCGGCCGCCGGCTCGTCCAGGCAAAGCAGTCGCGGTTCGGTGCAAAGGGCGCGCACGATCTCGAGCCGCCGCTGATCGCCGTAAGGCAGCGCGTCCGCCGGATCGTTGGCGCGGGCGAGCAGGCCGGTCCGGTCGAGCCAATAGCGTGCCTTGTCCAAGGCCGCACGTTCGGCGCGCTTATACGGCGGGAGGCCCAGCAAGCCGGCGATGGAAAAAACCGATGCACGCATGAGCGCCGCATGCTGCGCCACCAGCAAGTTCTCCAGCACCGTGATTTTGGGAAACAGGCGGATGTTCTGGAACGTGCGCGCCACCCCCAGCCGCGCAATCCGGTGCCCAGGCAGCCGCGCCAGCTCGGCCGTACGACCGCCGTATTCCAAACGGACGCTGCCCACTGTCGGCCGGTAGAAGCCGGTGACGCAATTGAACAGGGTGGTCTTGCCGGCACCGTTCGGGCCGATCAGCGCGGTGATCGCTTTCTGCTGAACATCGAACGACACCGAGTCGACGGCGACCAAGCCGCCGAAGCGCATTGTCAGCTTCTCGACCGAAAGGATCGCGGTCATTCGAGTATCGCCGATGGCTTGCGGGTGGCGATCAACCCTTGCGGGCGGAAACGCATGATCACGATCGCGAAAAAGCCGAAGGCCAGCATGCGGTATTCGGCGAAGGGCCGGAAAAGCTCCGGCAGACCGGCGAACAGGAGCGCGGCCAGAACGATGCCGAGCTGCGAACCCATACCGCCGAGCACCACGATGGCGGTGACGGCTACGGATTCTGTGAAGCCGAAACTCTCCGGTGTGATGAAGCCTTGGCGCGCCGCGAAAAAGGCGCCGGCGATGCCGCCCGACGCGGCGCCAATGGCGAACGCGGCAAGCTTCATCCTGCGCCGGTCGATGCCGAGGGCCGCCGCCGCGATCTCATCCTCGCGCAGAGCCTCCCAGGCTCGGCTGATCGGCAGACGGCGCAGGCGCAGGGTAAGAAGATTCACCAGAAGCGCCACGGCCAGGATCAGGTAATAGAGGAATTCAACACGCTGAAGCGGGCTGTAGGGGACGCCGAACAGGTCGGCGAAACTCGTCCTGCCCGGCGCGGCACTGGCCGTGAAATCGGCGATGCCGAAGAAATCAGGTCGGGGCGCACCCGACAATCCCTGCGACCCGTTGGTCAGCGACCGCCAGTTGTTGGCGACGATGCGCACGATCTCACCAAAGCCGAGCGTGACGATGGCAAAATAATCGCCACGCAGCCCCAGCACCGGGAAGCCAAGAACAATGCCGGCGACAGCGGCGGAGATCGCGGCCATCGGCAGGCAGGCCCAGAAGCTGAATCCGAAATTGACCGCCAGGATACCCGCGCTGTAGGCGCCGATGGCGTAGAACGCCGCATAGCCGAGATCGAGCAGGCCGGCGAGGCCGGTCACGATGTTCAAGCCCCAGCCGAGCAGAATGTAGGTCAGGATGACGATCCCGACATCGAGCACACCACGGTTGGAAAACGGCATGAAAGGCAAGGCTACTGCAAAGGCCAGGAGCACCCAGGGCAGCCATTTGCCGGCCGGAGGACCGGCCGCCTTGACGAAGACATCGACATCCTTGCGCCGCATCAGGTAGCCAGCGCGCAACGCCAGGGCCGCCGCACCCAAGAAGGCAGCCGCCTGGAGGAAGTCGCTCGGCCAAGGCAGGAAGAAATCGACCGTGTCAAAGGCGATCATCAGGATAAGGGGAGCGAGGTACCAGCCGGCCTCGATCAGCGAGAGCACCAGGCTACCAAGGAAAATTAATGCGACGGTGAGAGCGAAGACATGCCAGCGCGTACCGATCCCTTCGCCGCCCGCATAATCGACCAGGCGAAAGCCGATGAACGGCAGGAACAGCAGCGCGGCGACCGCCGTCGCAACCGTCGCGTCGCGCAGGGCGCGACCGGTGAGGTCCGCCTGCATCCGGTCAGACCTTCTCGATTTCGGGTCGGCCGAGCAGGCCGCTAGGGCGCAGGACAAGGACAAGGACAAGGATCCCGAAAGCAGCGACATCCTTGTATGCGGCGTCGGCGTAACCGGCCCAGAAGGATTCGACCAAGCCGAGCACAAGACCGCCCAACAGCGCCCCTGGCAGCGAGCCGATACCGCCCAGCACGGCTGCCGTGAAGGCCTTCATGCCGGCCAGGAAGCCGATGGCGAAATCGATGAAGCCGTAATAGAGCACGACCATTACGCCGGCGACCGCCGCCAGCACGGCGCCGATGACGAAGGTGATCGAGATCGTGCGATCGACATCGATGCCGCAGAGCGCCGCCATGACCGGGTCGGCCGCCGTCGCCCGCTGCGCGCGGCCGAGCTCGGTTCTGCGGAGCAGATAGGTTAGCCCGGCCATCAACAACGCCGTCAGCAGGAAGACGACAATCTGGAAACTGCTGATCCCGACCTCGAACCCGTCGTCGCCGCGCATCAAGACAAAGGAGCCGCGGACAAGCGGTTGCAGTGTCTTCACGCGCCCGCCCTGGGTCAGTTGCACATATTGCTGCAGCAGGATCGACAGCCCGATCGCCGAGATCAGCGGCGCCAGGCGCGGCGCGCGGCGCAGGGGACGATAGAGCAGCCGCTCGACGGTCCAGCCATAAAGGCCGGCTACAACCATCGCGGCAAGGAGAATCAGCACCAGCAGAATCGGGACCGAGGCGATTCCTGCGCCGATCAGCGCCAGCAGCGCGATCAGCCCCACGAAGGCACCGATCATATAGATTTCGCCATGGGCGAAATTGATCATGCCGATGATGCCATAGACCATGGTGTAGCCAATGGCGATCAATCCATAGATCGCACCGAGTGTGAGCCCGTTGATCAGTTGCTGGGCGAAATACGCCATCAGGCGCGGGCGCCGTAAGGACCGCAATGGAAATGTATTAGCAGCATAAGTGTCCGTAGTTTTCTGTAGAAAATTGCGCCGCAAACCCTTGAGGAGGCGAGCAGAAGTGTGAGTCGCCCAGCGCATAATTCCTATGCAAAAATCGAGGGGCTTTAAAGGGCATTTTCTCTTTTCATCGGAATCGTATGGGCCTATATGCCCCACCACTCGCACGCGCACGTGCCCCTGGCCCTTGTCGACACTGGTTCTCGACCTGGGGTTTATGCAACGACGTTACGCGTATCTTCTGACCGTCCCTTAAGCAAGGCGGCTTGTTGGAGGTTACGATGTTGGATGTTGTTGTCCGTGGGCAGAAGCCCACTGTCATCCGTCAAGACTTGCCCGCCCGCGATCTCTCCGGCGCAAAACCGGTGAAATGGCCACGCTGGCCCTCGCGCAAAAAGATGCGCGCCTCTCGCCGCGGCTAACAGACCGCTTTTCGAACATATTTGAAGCTTACGAGAGCTTGATCGCCCCGGCGGTCAGGGAGGAACGATGACTCAGAAAATTGCCCGTTTTCTGGAAGAGCGACGCCCCGCTACGCCATGCTTGGTCTTCGACCTGGACGTGGTGGAGCAGAATTACCTGGAAATGACCCGGGCACTTCCGGATGCGCAGGTCTATTACGCAGTGAAGGCCAATCCCGCGCCGGAAATCCTGCAGCGGCTGGTGCGGCTTGGCTCGCGCTTCGACACCGCCAGCGTTCAGGAAATCCGGATGGTACTGGCCGCCGGCGCGCGCGCTGAACACATCTCGTTCGGTAACACGATCAAGAAGCAGGTCGATATCGCCACCGCCTATGCGCTGGGCGTACGCCTCTATGCCTTCGACAGCGAAGCTGAGCTGAATAAGCTGGCGGAGTCCGCCCCGGGTTCGCAGGTGTTTTGCCGCATCCTGACTTCCGGCGTCGGTGCCGATTGGCCGCTGTCGCGCAAGTTCGGCTGCGATGTCGCGATGGCAGAGGAGCTGCTGAAGATGGCCCCGTCCAAGGGCCTGACCCCGGTGGGCGTCTCGTTCCATGTCGGCTCGCAGCAGCGCGACCCGGATCAGTGGGACAATGCGTTGGCTTCGGCCGCTGAGCTGTTCCGCAAGCTGGAGGCCGCGGGTATTCAGCTGACGTTGGTCAATCTGGGCGGCGGCTTCCCGACTAAATATCGCCGGGAAATCCCGAACGCGGCGGCCTATGGCGGCGCGATCCTGAATTCGCTGGCCAAGCATTTCGGCAATCGCATCCCAAACACGATCATCGAGCCGGGACGCGGCATGGTCGGCAATGCCGGCGTAATCCAGACCGAAGTGGTTCTGATCGCCCGCAAGTCAGCCAACGACAACAAGCGCTGGGTGTTCCTGGATATCGGCAAGTTCGGCGGTCTGGCCGAGACGATGGACGAGGCGATCCAGTATCCAATCACCACAACCCGCGACGGTCCGACTGAAGCGGTGATCCTAGCCGGCCCGACATGCGACAGCGCCGACGTGCTGTACGAAAAGGCAGATTATCAGATGCCGCTGTCGCTCGAGATCGGCGATAAGCTGGAGATTAAGGCGACCGGCGCCTACACGACCACCTATTCGGCGGTCGCTTTCAACGGCTTCGCCCCGCTGGAAGCTTATTACATCTAAGAGTTGCTGCTAGGAGTAACGGCGCGGGCCTTTCGGTTCGCGCCGTTTTTCTATCCGAGTAGCTTGTCGACCGCACGGGTGAACTTTGCGGAGCCTGGCGCGGTCGCCGACGAGTACCAGTCGACGAACCGTCCATCGGGACCGATCAAGTATTTGTAGAAATTCCATTTCGGCTTACCCCAGAAACCGGCTTTGGCCGCCAGCCACTGAAATAGCGGGTGCGCCTCCGGTCCCTTCACGTGGACCTTTTCCGTCAGTGGAAAATCCACACCGAACCGGACCTGGCAGAAACTCTGGATTTCCGCCGCCGAACCCGGCTCCTGGCCCCCGAAATCGTTCGATGGCACACCAAGCACGACCAGACCCTTGTCGCGGTTCGCCTTCCACAGCGCCTCAAGCCCCTCATATTGCGGGGTGAAGCCGCACTTGGAGGCTGTGTTCACGATTACCAATGGCTTGCCGGCAAAGTCCGCTAGCGGCATCGGCTTGCCTTCCAGCGACTTGAAAGTGAAGGCATAGGCGGAATCGGTCTCGGTCATGGTCCCTCCGATAAGATTTTCGCGAAAGATGCCGTGCAATTCCGGCCCTGTCACGGATCAAATCAGGCCGAGCGAGCGCAGCTCCTTGAGCATCTCGTCGGGCGGCAGTTCTCCGTCGGGCCCGACTTCGAGATCGGCGGGAGCATCTTCCGGTTTCAGGTAGCGCCAACCCTGGAAAGGCCCGCGTGGAGTCGGCACCACCAGCACGATCTGCGGATCGAGCCGGAACAGGCAGAATTTCCGCCCCTCGCTGTCCGCGTCCTGATCGAAACCGAGCAGTTTTTGCCGGCAGCGGATCACGCCCTGGATCACCCAAAAGAGCGACCCGTCCTCGACGCCGGGGCGTATCGGTTTGTGGCGGGTGAAGGCGCGCCGGATCTCCATCTCACCACGCGCCTCGGCCCGGGCACGCTGCACCGCTTCGAGATGGGCGACATCGCGAATACCGACGGCAAGCTTGATGACGTTGACGGTCATGAGTCCGGCAAATCCGGTCAGCCGCTCTGGCCGCCCGCGACCTGGGCGTCGACGGTGGCGACGGCGGTAATGTTGAACACCCCGCGCGCCGTAACCGACGGCGTCAGGATATGCACCGGCTTGGCCGCACCCAGCAGGATCGGCCCGATAGGTTGTGCATCACCCAGCACCTTCATCATGTTGAAAGCGATGTTGGCAGCGTCCAGGGTCGGCATGATCAGCAGATTGGCCGTGCCTTTGAGTCGCGAGTGGGGGAATATCTCGCGGCGCACCTCTTCGGACAGGGCCGAATCGGCCGCCATCTCTCCCTCGATCTCCAGGTCGGGCGCCAGAATGGAAATCTGCTCCAGCGCTAGGCGCATCTTTTCGGCCGGGGGATCGTCGTGCGTGCCGAAATCCGAATGCGACACCAACGCCGCCTTGGGCTCCAAGCCGAAGCGGCGAACCTGTTCGGCGGCCATGATCGTCATTTCCGCAATCTGGGCGGGGCTGGGATCGTAGGATACATAGGTATCGCAGACGAAGATCGGACGGTCGGCGAGTACCAGAACAGACAAAGCAGCCGCGCTGCGCACGCCAGACTTCAGCCCGATCACATTCATCACGTGGCGGAAATGGCGATGATATTGGCCGATCGCGCCACATACCATGGCGTCGCCTTCGTTCTTGCGCAGCAGCATCGCCGCGATCACCGTATTGCTGGTGCGCAGGACCGTGCGCGCCTGGGCCGGCGAGGTGCCCCGCCGTTCCATGATCGCGTGATAATCCCGCCAATATTCGTTGTAGCGTGGGTCATGCTCGGGATCGACGAGATCGAACTGCTGGCCCTGCCGGATACGCAGGCCCAGCCGCTCGATACGAGCCTTCACCACCTCGGCGCGGCCGACAAGCAATGGGCGGGCGATCCCCTCGTCGACCACGACCTGCACTGCGCGCAGCACCTTCTCTTCCTCCCCCTCCGCATAGATGACGCGCTTGGGCGCCCGCTTCGCGCGGCTGAAGATCGGCCGCATGACGAGGCCCGAGCGGAAGACGAACTGGCTGAGCCTTTCTTTGTACGCCTCGAAATCCTTGATCGGCCGGGTGGCGACGCCGCTGTCCATCGCCGCCTGCGCCACGGCGGGTGCCAGCTTCAGGATCAGCCTGGGATCGAACGGCTTCGGAATCAGATAGTCGGCTCCGAAAGCCGGAGGCTCCTCGCCATAGGCAGCTGCCACGATGTCGCTGCCCTCGGCCATCGCCAGTTCGGCGAGCGCATTGACGCAGGCAAGCTTCATTTCTTCGTTGATCGCCGTCGCGCCGACATCCAGCGCCCCGCGAAAGATGAAGGGGAAGCAAAGGACATTATTGACCTGATTGGGATAGTCCGATCGGCCGGTCGCGATGATCGCGTCAGGGCGGACCTCTTTCACTAGCTCCGGCAAGATTTCGGGGGTCGGGTTGGCCAGGGCCATGACCAGCGGCTTCGGCCCCATCTTGGCGACCATCTCCTGGGTCAGGACGCCGCCGGCAGACAGCCCCAGGAAAATGTCCGCACCGGGGATGATCTCGCCCAATGTCCGGGCATTGGTCTCGATGGCGTAGCGCTCCTTGCGCGGATCCATCAGCTCCGTACGGCCCCTATAGACGACGCCGGCGATGTCGGAAACGGCGATGTTCTCAACCGGCAGACCGATCGAAACCAGGATGTCGAGGCAGGTCAGGGCGGCGGCGCCGGCGCCGGAGGCGACCAACCGGACATCCTTCAGCTGGCGTCCGGAAATCTTCAGCCAATTGACCACGGCCGCTGCGACGATGATCGAGGTGCCATGCTGGTCATCATGGAAGACAGGAATCTTCATCCGGCGCTTGAGCTCGCCCTCGACCTGGAAGCATTCAGGCGCCTTGATGTCTTCCAGATTGATCGCGCCGAAGCTGGGCTCCAGCGCCGCGATGATCTCGATCAGCTTGTCCGGGTCGTTTTGGTCGATCTCAATATCGATGGCGTCGAGGCCAGCGAATTTCTTAAAGAGAACGGCCTTCCCTTCCATCACGGGCTTGGCCGCCAGCGGGCCTATCGCACCCAGGCCTAGCACCGCCGTTCCGTTGGTGATGACCGCGACAAGATTGCCGCGGGCGGTCAGGTTCGCCACTTGCGAAGGGTCGGACACGATGGCGCGCGACGCAGCGGCAACGCCCGGCGAATAGGCAAGTGCCAGATCGCGCTGCGTCAACAACGGTTTAGTCGGGGTGATCGAGATTTTCCCCGGTGTCGGCGTCGTATGATAGGTCAGCGCGCTTTCGTCGAGATTATCGGTCATCACGAACTCTCAAATGCGTAAGCCGCCCGGTTAAGGCGGCTTACAGTATCGTCTCCACATGGCGCTTTGGCGAAACCCGCCGTCGTCTCGTTTACTCGACCAAGCGTTTCCAGAATCCACGGCGCGGCTGCGCCGGCGGCTGGTTGACGATCTCGTAATCGCGCGCGACAGGCGGCTTAGGGGCCTCGGGCTCGGCGGTAGGCTCGGACACAGGTTCGATCGGCGTCTCGGCTACCGGCGCGGAGTCCTCGTTCGCTGCTGCGGGCTCGGGCGCGATCACCGGCGACTGGTCCGCGATGGCGGGCTCAGTCGGCGTAAGCTCGCCTTGCTCGGTCGGTACCGGTTCGGCCTCCTCGCCTCCCGCGACCATGTCACCGGCCGCCTGTTCTTCCAAGGATGCCGGCTCGCCGTCTTGGCCGTTCTCGTCGCCGCGGCGCGAGCGGCCTCGCCCGCCGCGACGTCCGCGACGGCGGCGACGCGCAGCGCCGTCGTCGTTATCCGCGCCATTCGCCGCGACTGCCTCGGTGGCGTCCGTTTGCTCGCTCTCCTCGTCCGTGGAAGCACCGGCGTCGGTGCCGTCCTCCGGAAAGACCCGGTCGTCTGCGGAATCTTCGTCGCCGGCAACAGCCTGAGGGCGATTCTCGCCGTGCTGTTCATCCGAGCGGCTGCCACGGCGGCGACGGCTGCGACGGCGCTTGCGGCGCGCCTCGCCCTCGCCGCGAGTCTCTTCGCGCTGAGCCGAAGAGGTTTCTTCGCTTTCCTCTTCCTCATCGACGTCATCCTCGACGTCGATGACCGCCATGGTGGCGGGACTACTCACCAGCGGCAGCTCCGTGCCCGGCGCCTTCGGGCGCAAACGTTCGAACCGATGTTCCGGTGCAATCAGGGTGTCGTCGGCCTGGACGCGCACGGAGAAGCCATAGCGGTGCTCGATATCGATCAGCGCACTACGCTTCTGGTTCAGAATATAGAGCGCGATGTTGCCGGCCACAGTCACAGAAATCTCTGCCGCGCGTTGCCGGATGCCCTCTTCCTCGATCGCACGCAACACCAAGAGAGACGCCGATTCGATCGATCGCACCAATCCGGTGCCCAGGCAGTGAGCGCAAGTGTGGAAATGCGTTTCGATCAGGCTGGGATGCAGCCGTTGGCGCGACAGTTCCAACAGACCGAACGGCGAAATTCGCCCGACCTGGATACGCGCCCGGTCGTTCTTCATCGCCTCTTTCAGGCGACGTTCGACCTGGCCGTCATGGCGCGGCTCGTCCATGTCGATGAAATCGATGACGATCAGGCCGCCCATGTCGCGCAGGCGAAGCTGTCTGGCGATCTCGTCCGCCGCCTCGAGATTGGTTTTGAGCGCGGTCTCTTCGATATTGCGTTCGCGCGTCGATCGGCCGGAGTTTACGTCGATCGAAACCAGCGCTTCGGTCTGGTTGATGACAATGTAACCGCCGGATCGCAGATGGGCGACCGGGTTATGGATCAGGTCGATCTGGCTTTCGACCTGGTAGCGGAAGAACAGCGGGATCGACGGATCGCGATAAGGCTGAACGCGCTTGGCATGGCTGGGCATCAGCATGCGCATGAAGTCCTTGGCCTGCCGGTAGCCGTCCTCGCCAGCGATCTCGATCGAATCGATGTCGCGGGTATAGAGGTCGCGGATCGCCCGCTTGACCAGATTGCCTTCTTCGTAGATCAGCGCTGGCGCCGTCGATTCCAGCGTCAGCGTCCGAATGTTTTCCCAGAGCCGCAGAAGATATTCGAGGTCGCGCTTGATCTCAGCCTTCGTGCGCTCGACACCAGCGGTGCGCAGTATGACCGACATACCGTCCGGCACTTCCAGGTCGGAGATTAGCTCCTTCATCCGCTTGCGGTCGGTCGGGTTGGCGATCTTGCGGCTGACGCCGCCGCCACGCGAGGTGTTAGGCATCAGCACGCAATAGCGGCCGGGCAACGACAGGAAGGTCGTGACCGCGGCGCCTTTGTTCCCGCGCTCTTCCTTCGACACCTGAACCAGCATGATCTGCCGGCGCTTGATGACTTCCTGGATCTTGTAATGGGGCATCTGCGACCGACGGCGTCGCTGCACATCCTCAACCTCGTCGCCACCGACGATATCGACCGTCGGCTGCTCCGTGGCTGCCGTAACCTCGCGATGCGCGTTTTCGTCCGACAGATCGCGATGATTGTCGGGCTGAGGGTCAGCGAAGCCACGCTGATCGTCCTCGGCCGGTTCGACGATCTCGGCGAGCGCCTCATCGGCCTCTGTCACGGTCTCGCAGTCCGAGTCGCTCTCGGCTGCGATTTCACGTGTCTCATCGTCGGCCTCAACCTCGGCCGGCGGCTCCTCGGTTATAACCGGATCGGTGCCGGCGGTGGCCGCGATGGTTTCGTCGGCGTCACCTTCGTAGTCGGCCACCGAATCCTCGCCCGCACCGTCCGATTCGATCGGCCGGGAAGCGCTCGGATTGTTGTTGCGGCGGCGCTTCGACCGACGAACCTCCTGCTCCTCTTCGTAGATCGGCCGGTCGCCGACTGGGATCCGGTAATAGTCGGGGTGGATTTCCGGGAAGGGCAGAAAGCCATGGCGGTTGCCGCCATATTCGACGAAGGCCGCCTGCAACGAGGGCTCGACCCGCGTTACCTTCGCCAGATAGATGTTGCTTTTGATCTGGCGGCGCGCCGCCATTTCGAAATCGAACTCTTCAAGGCGCGTTCCATCGACCACCGCAACCCGTGTTTCCTCGGGATGGGTCGCATCGATCAACATTCTCTTTGTCATAAGTAATCCTCAAGAGGGCTACCCATCACCACCCCGCGACAAACGGGTGGTGTCGGACCCTCGGCTTGCAGCGCTTCTCATTCGATTCGATACCTGACAAACGGCGCTCAAGAAGCGGCCAGGGCAGGCGCGTCATCGAAAGCCGGCCAAAAGCCGGTCTCGCTGCGATTGAACACAAAACTCAATGGAGGTTCCGTGGACTTGGCCGGCTCCCCTAGCCGCTGCCGCACCAAGCCATCACAAAAGATGGGGGGACTGCAGCGAAATGGGAGTCTCTGACCGCCACGTCGCACTCCGTGTCGCATTGACCACCATAGCCTGTGGTTCAATTAGGCTCAATGTTTCATTTCAGAATATGGAATTCGGTCGCAATCGGGGCACGGTGCAGGTTTAGCAGGACAAGATGAGATCGAATCTGATAGAAGCGATCTAGTGTTCTGACAAATCTAGATTCCGCTGCAGTATCGACGATGAGCGACACCGTGATTCGAGCTTCGCGAAAGACTGTCTCCGCCGCCGGATTTGCCGGATTGTGCCTGTTTACCGTCGGCGCCGCCAATGCCGCGCAGCTTTTCGACGTGCATCTGAGCGCCAACGACGCACAAACCGAGATCGTGCTGGGCCTCACCCAGCAAACACAATTCCAGGTCGACCTCGAGCCAGGGGGCGCAGCCGGCGGACGCGTCACAGCTGATTTCGCCGGCATCAACCTGGTCCCGGGCGCTGCCGTGATGCGGGGGATCGGGTTGGTCAGATCCTATCATGCGGAGCCGCTCCCCGGCGGTGGCGTGCGGCTTGTGCTGGATCTCGCACGACCCGCCGTGATCTCCAGCACACGCGCCTTTCCCGCCTCAAGCGGCAAGCCGCCGCGCGTCGTGATCGATTTGGCGGCAAGCGACGCCCCATCGGTGCGCACCGCCGCAATTTCGCCATCGCGACCCGCGCCGACCTACCCGAAGCCTGCGCCGCGGCCGGATGACATCGCCGCCCTGCTGCAAAAACCGGAACCCGCCGGGCCGCCGCCCGCGCCGGTCGCCGTCAAGCCGAAACCGACCGTGGTTGCGCCGGAACGCAAGGAAGAGCCCCAACCAGAGTTCGAGATCGTCCCCGCCGCGGCGATCGTCGAGCCACCCGTTAAGCCCCGCGCCGAGAAGCCCTCGATCGCCGGCATTATCTCGCCCCGGCGAACCATCGTGATCGACGCCGGGCACGGCGGTATCGACCCCGGCGCCGAAAGCGTGGCGGGATATCACGAGAAGGAAGTCACCCTGGCCACAGCCCGGTTGCTGCGCACCGCGCTGGAGCAGACCGGCCGTTATAAAGTGGTGCTGACGCGCGACAGCGACGTCTATCTGAAGCTGCATGAGCGCGTAGCGCGAGCGCGGGCCGCGCATGGCGACCTGTTCATATCGCTGCACGCCGATTCCGTCGCGGATTCCGGCCTGCAGTCCGCATCCGCGCGAAGTACCCGCGGCGCCTCGATCTACACGCTTTCGGAAACCGCGTCAGATGCCGAGAGCGACCGGTATGCCCAGCGCGAGAACCGTGCCGACGCAATCGGCGGTGTAAATTTGGGCGACCAAAGCGACGATGTGGCCGGCATCCTGGTCGACCTGACCGTCCGCGAAACCGTCAACGACGGCAACCGTCTGGCCAACATGATGGTCCAGTCGCTGGAAAACGGTGGCATCGGCATATTACCGACCACACCGCACCGATCGGCTGGGTTCGCCGTCCTGAAGTCGCCGGATATTCCATCAGTCCTGATCGAAATGGGCTATCTGTCCGACATGGCGGACGCCCGTGCACTAGCTGATCCGCGCCACCAGGCACAGATTGCCCGCGCCATTGTCGACGGCGTGGACCATTATTTCAGCTGGTTACAAGTTTCGAGGTCCTAGGTTTTCCAGAGACCAAGCCAAGTGGAATCGGCCTGTTAGTTATGTGAATATCCCGCCTGCCTATTACATTGGGCGGGGATACAAAGCCGGCAAATGTATAAGATCGCACATTGGGGAAGTCGTCTTTCCGGGCTTGCGGCGTTGATCCTGTTGGGGGCCGGTGCGTATGGCGCGCCAACCCGAGCCAGCGCCCCGCCGGTAGAAGCCTATGGCAAGCTCCCGACGATCGAGACGCCACGCCTGTCACCAGATGGTCGCTCCATTGCCTTTCTTTCCTCCGTCCATGGCCGCCGCTGTCTCGTCATTCATGGGCTGGTGGGGGAACAGCGCAGCCACGGCATCTGCCCTGGCACTTTCGAAGTCAGGTCGTTCGTCTGGAAGACCGACGAACGCTTGATCGTCGAGGTTTATTCGCAAAGCCAACCGTCGGGCAGCGAACTCAGGACTGAAAGCCGGCTGCTGTCTATCGATCAGACCGGTCGAAACGTGATGCCGCTGGACGATGCACAGGGCGAGCGCGCGGTCGACTTCGGTCAAGACCATATCGTCGATCTCCTGCCCGCCGACCCCAAGCACGTGCTGATTTCGTCATACGCCACCGGTAGCGATTCGCCCGATGTGCTGAAAGTCGACATCATGAACGGTCGCAAGCGCAAGGTGGTGTCCGCGGAGAATCGCATCACAAGCTGGAAATCCGACAGCGCGGGCCGGATTCGCCTGGGAACGGCGGTCGAGAACGGATTGATCAAGATCTATTACCGGGACGATGACGATGACGACTTCCGTCTGATCCGGCAGGTGCCGGCGGAGCGCGCATCAACGTTCGCCGTACTGGCGCTGAGCAACAGGCCCGGGCAACTCTATGTCGCGTCGACCGAGGGCACCGGCCACCGGGCCGTCTATCTTTACGATGTCGCTAGCGACAAATTCGTCGGCACCTATGCGTCGAACCCCGCAGCCGATATCGACACGCTGGTCGTCGACCGCGGCCAGCCCATGGGTTACGGCTACACGATCGACGAGCCGGCCATGGTCTATACCGACCCGGTCTTCAAAGCGGACGCCGAACAGGTGAGCGCCGCCCTGCCGCAATACCACACACTGGTCGTCGATGCCGCGGCCGGCGGCGGACGGCTGCTGGTGCTGGCCACGGGCGGAAGCCGTCCGGGCGCTTACTTCTTGCTGACGCGATCCGGCGAAAAGGCGACGCTGGAGCCGTTGGGCGCCGTTCGGCCCGACATCCCCGACGACGCCGTCGCCCAGATGACGCCTGTCACTTATCGCGCGCGTGATGGGCTGATCATCCACGGCTATGTGACGATGCCGCCAGGTGTGGCTTTCGGCAGCGCGGCCAAGGCGATCCCGTTCGTCATCCTGCCGCATGGCGGTCCGTCCACGCGCGACACGATCGGCTTCGACTATCTGGCGCAGATGATCGCAAGCCGCGGCTACGGCGTATTCCAACCAAACTATCGCGGATCACGCGGCTATGGCGGCGCGTTTGAGCAGGCCGGCTTCGCCCAATGGGGCCTGAAGATGCAGGACGATGTGACGGACGGCGTACAATGGCTGATCGACAGGAACTATGCCGATCCTAAGCGCATCTGCATCGTCGGCTGGAGTTACGGCGGCTACACGGCGTTGATGGGTGCGATCAAGACACCCGATCTTTACCGCTGCGCCGCCAGCATGGCCGGCGTGACCGATCTCAGACGCCGGCTGGACCGCGCCAACCAGTCGCGTTTCGCAGACCTGAACCTGCCGCGGTTCGATAGCGATCCCGCGACCATCGCCGCCAACTCCCCCGTTCTGCATGCCGACCAGATCCGCGCGCCGGTCCTGTTGGCGCACGGCAGGCGAGATTTCACCGTGTCTGTGGAAGATAGCGAGGCGATGGAAGCAGCCCTGCGCCAGCTCGGAAAACCGGTGCGCGCGCTTTATTTCCCCGACGACGACCACTATCTGTTCCGTGAGGCTGACCGGATTGCCTTTCTTAAGGCGGTCAGCGCTTTTCTGACCGAAAATCTGGGGCCCGGCGTTCCTGACATACCGGGTGCGACGGCGACGAACTAGCGCCGTCCTGGACGGTTCAGTATCATCGAGCAGCTTTCATAGGATAATGGCGTGATGCGCTTCCTTTTGATCGGGCTGTCGGCCCTGGGCATTCTGGCGGCTGGCGCGCTCGTAGCCGTTTTCCTGGTCCTGCAGCACTATAGCGTCGGTTTGCCGGACTATACGGCCCTTAAGAACTACAAGCCGAAGGTCGTAACCCGCATTCATGCCGGCGACGGCGAGTTGCTGGCCGAGTTTTCGACCGAGAAGCGCATTTTCGTGCCAAT
>DATJHU010000169.1:0-18813 GCA_035493715.1 Alphaproteobacteria bacterium
CGAATTGTCAACCTGCGCCGCTAATACGCTGCCTATCTTATCAATATCGACGATTACACTGCCGCCAGTATTTCGTCCCACGACGTCATCTTGATCGGTGCGAATTAGGCCATCACCGCCCATCTTTCCCTGGAACAGAACTTGACCGTCGTCTGCACGTAGTCCGAAGCTTCCGGCATCTTCATCGTAAAAGTAGCGAATATCGGGATAATCCGGCAGTGTACCCGAACCTGCGGCACCCCCCCTCGGGGCGAGGGAGGAAATACGCCCCCAAGAACGCCGTTGCAGTTGCAAAAGTTGCCGCGAGAGCGGTGAGACCTTCGAGCGCAACCGGCCCGAGCATCTCTGATAGAGAGGGAATTTTACCAAGATTCGAAAAAACGTTTGCAGACTGCCCAATGGATGGGATCGCTGGGATTACTGAAGCAGCCGTTGTCATTGTTGGCACCGCGGATGGCGCGGTACCAGCAACCCACCGTCCGATTTCGTCTCGAGGTTCCTCTGGGTTGAATTCCTTTATCAACCGCTCGGCTTCAAAGAGTTTTCGATAAGAAGCTGCGCGTGATCCGAAACTTAATAAGACTAAACCCGCGCTAGTAGACTGCATCAGAATTCGGTCGGTTTTCACAAATCCTGTATTGCAATCGAATGCTTCCCGAGAGGTGGACCGCAAATTTCGTGTATTCCGATGGCGAGTTGAGGGAACGTGCAACGCAACTGCTCCTTCGCGTTAGGAAGCAGAAGATTAGAACAAAGAAGGAACATTTGCAAGAACAATTCACTTGCAGCTATCGAAAGTCCCGCGAAGCCGGGATCACGCGGCCGCGTATGCCGGCATGGCGCTCCAGGCCGGTCGACTTGCTCTCATCCGAACGGGCGAGCATGTCGACATAGGGGCGGGCGGGTTTACCGAGACCGTGCAAATGCTCGGAGAGGTCCACCAGCTGGCCGGCGACCACATGGATCACATAACCGCTCTCGTCGCGCTGGACGGTGCCGGTCACGCCCATCAGTTGGCTGCCCAGAAGTTCGCGCCGGAAAGCCTGGAAGACGCGAGGCCAGACGACGATGTTGGCGACCCCGGTCTCGTCCTCCAGCGTCACGAAGATGACGCCGCTGGCGGTGCCCGGCTGCTGTCGGATGAGCACGATACCGGCGACGTTCACCTTAGCTCCATCGCGAAGGTTCGCCAGACGTTCGCTCTGGACGTAATCTTGGGCGCCCAGGGTCTCGCGCAACAGGGCCATTGGATGGGTCTTCAGGGAAAGGCTGAGATGACGATAATCCTCCGTCACTTCCTGCCCCCTCGACATGGCAGCCAGGTTGACGACGGGTTCCGCTGCCTCCTCCCGGTCGGCGGCGGCAAACAAAGGCAAGGGCGGCGCGCCCAATCCCTTGGCCGCCCATAGGGCGCCACGCCGGTTCAGCCCGAGCGAGCGCCAGACATCGCCCTTGGACATTGTCTCGAGCGCCCGGACAGACAGGCCGGCCCTGAGCCAAACCGAACGCATGGCGGCAAAATCGCCTTGTCCGCGGGCGATGAGCAAGGCTTCGGTGTTTTTCTCGCCGAATCCCTTCAACTGGCGGAAGCCAAGGCGGAGGGCAAAATGGGACTTGTTGGGCGGATTGCCGTCCCGGCGAGGGGCGCACGGGCGATCCGGAGCGAGGGGCTCCAGCGTGCAATCCCATTCGCTGTGCATTACGTCGACCGGTCGCACCTCGACACCATGCTCCTTGGCATCGCGGATCAGCTGGGCCGGGCGATAGAAGCCCATCGGCTGGCTGTTCAGGATCGCGCAGGCGAACACGTCCGGGTAATGGCACTTGATCCAGGACGATGCGTAGACGAGGAGCGCGAAGCTGGCGGCGTGGCTTTCCGGAAAGCCGTAATCACCGAAACCCTCGATCTGGCGGAAGCAGCGTTCGGCGAAATCGAGTTCGTAGCCGTTGTCGATCATACCTTGGATGAAACGATCCTTGAGCGTGCCGATGGTGCCGTTATGGCGAAAGGTAGCCATGGCTCGGCGTAGCGCGTTCGCTTCATCCGGCGTGAATTTTGCGGCCACCATGGCGATCTGCATGGCCTGCTCCTGGAAGAGCGGCACGCCGCAGGTACGACTCAGCACCGCCTCCAATTCAGCCTTGGGATAGATCGTCTTCTCCTTACCGCTGCGGCGGGCGAGATATGGGTGCACCATGTCACCCTGGATCGGTCCCGGCCGCACGATCGCAACCTCGATCACCAGATCGTAAAGGCAGCGGGGTTTCAGCCGCGGCAGCATGGTCATCTGCGCCCGGCTTTCGACCTGGAAGACACCTACCGAATCCGCCCGGCACAGCATGTCGTAGACGGCCTCGTCTTCTTCATTGTCGTAGAGGCGGCGTTCGATTCCGTAATGGGATTTGAGAAGGTCGAAACCCTTGCGCAGGCAGGTCAGCATACCGAGTGCCAGTACGTCGATCTTCAGCATGCCGAGCACGTCGAGATCGTCCTTGTCCCACTCGATCACGGTGCGCTTGTCCATCGCCGCGTTCTCGATCGGCACGACCTCAGACAGATTTCCACGGGTGATGACGAAGCCGCCGGTATGCTGCGACAGGTGGCGCGGAAATCCGATCAGCTCCTTCGCCAGCTTCAGCGTATTGCGCAGATTGCGTTCGTTCGGGTCGAGACCCGCCTCGCGGATATAGTCGTCCTTGATGCCCTCGCGGCCCCAGCCCCACAGGGTCTTCGACAGGATGCCGATCGCATCCTCCGACAGGCCCATCGCCTTGCCGACGTCGCGGATCGCGCTTTTCGGACGATAGGTGACCAAGGAGGCGACGATGCCGGCACGGGCGCGGGTGTATTTCTCGAAGATGTACTGCATGACCTCTTCGCGCCGCTCGTGCTCGAAATCGACGTCGATGTCGGGCGGCTCGTCCCGTTCCTCAGACAGGAAACGGTCGATCAGGAGCTGCGTCGTCTCCGGGTCGACGGCGGTGATGCCCAGCACGTAGCAGACGGCGGAGTTGGCTGCGGATCCCCGCCCCTGGCAGAGGATTCCCTTCTCGTTGGCGCAGGCGACGATGTCGCGGACCGTCAGGAAATAGCGCGCATATTTGAGCTTTTCGATCAAAGCGAGTTCTGTGTCGAGCAGCGCCCTGACCTTGGCAGGTATACCGTTCGGGTAGCGCGTGGGAGCGTGCATCCAGACCAGCCGCTCCAGCTCCTCTTGCGGCGTGCGGCCCTCGGGCACCGGCTCGGCCGGGTATTCGTATTTGAGTTCCCCCATCGAGAAGGTGCAGGCGGCGGCGATTTCCGCCGTGCGGGCGACGGCATCCGGATGGTCGCGGAACAGGCGAATCATTTCCGGGGCAGGCTTCAGGTGCCGCTCCGCATTGGCGTGTAGACGGAAACCTGCCTCCTCCAACGTGCAGCCTTCGCGGATGCAGGTCAGCACGTCTTGCAGCGGGCGGCGATTGGGGATGTGGGCGTGCACGTCGTTCGTCGCGACCAGAGGCACCTTGGTCAGCCGCGCAATGCTGGCCAGTTTGGCCAGACGTTTGGCGTCGTCTCCGCGATAGAGATGGTGGGCGGCAAGCGACACCCGGTCGCCGAATTGACGGCGAAGCTTTTGCAAGAATGTCTTGAATGCCGCATCTGGATTGTCGCCCGGCAAGGCGATCAGCTGCTGCCCGTCGCCATAGGCAAACAGATCGTCGAGGGTCAGGGTGCATTTGCCCTTCTCCGACCGCATCTTCCCGTCGGTCAGCATCTGCGACAAGCGACCATAGGCAGCCCGACCCTGCGGCAGGCAGAGCACGCTCGGCGCATCGACGAAATCGAGCCGGGCGCCGACGATCAACTGGAAGGGGGGCGCCTTCTGGATACCCTCGGCAGCCTCCTTGTTAAGACGGTCGATCTCCTTGTTGATTTTCCGTGCTTCTTGGAAGGCGCGGACGACACCGGCCAGCGTGTTGCGGTCGGCAATGGCAATGCCGGAAAGGCCCAACTCATAAGCTCGCGCAACCAGCTCTGCCGGACCGGAGGCTCCGCGCAGGAAGCTGAAATGGCTCGTGACCTGCAGCTCGATATAATCCGTGGCGATCGGCTTCATGCGAAGAAGCCGTGCAGGAACCAGCGCGGCTCCTCCTGGGCGCCATAGAGCCCCTCACGGTAGAGCCAGAAGCGGCGGCCTTCTTCGTCTTCCACCCGGTAATAATCGCGCGGCCTGCGCAACGAACCCTTTTCCGCCTCGGGCCGCCACCATTCCGGCCCGATCCGCTCCGGACCGTCCGCCACCCGGATACGATGTTGCCGCCCCTGCCATTGGAAGACGAGCGGCGGATCGTCCGGCACCAGCGCGGTAGCCTGGACCGGTTCCGGATCGGGCAGAAGGCGGAGCGGCCGCAAAGCTTTCTCAAACGGCGGCTCGGGCGGGATCCAGGCGCTGAGCGGTTTCCTGGGCTTTTCCGCCCCGCCTTCTTTATCTTCGTCATTCCGGCGAAAACCGGAATCCATAGGCCCACGATCGCGAAGGTTGATAACGGGATTCCGGCTTTCGCCGGAATGACGTTCTATGGTGGGGATCGGCGCGACCTTGAATGAGGAAGAAACCTTCCTCCCCTTTCTTCGCGGTACCGCCGGCTCCCGCCGCTCGGCACGCTCCGGCAGGTGGCTCTCGACAGGCAACAGGCGAAGCACGCGGCTGCGACCCAGACGATTCTGCAGGCGATCGATCAGGCCGGCGAGCGCCGCCATGTCCATTTCGCCGGAAACCGAGAATCCGGTCTGTTCGGCGGTGAGCGGCTGGGTCTCGGTCGCCTCCAGCACCATCGCTTCGATGCCGAAACCGGGGTCGACCGTGTCCAGCCGTTCGGCGAACAGGCGCATGATGTGGGCCGGCGTGTGGCTGGGATGGCTGGTGCCGACGCCGATATGCCGGACCTCGCCATCCACGCGGTAGAAGGCGAGATTCAGCCGCCGGGCGCCCTGCCCTTTACGGCCCATCTCGCGGCAGAGATGGGCAAGCAGCCGTTCGGCGGCCGCATCGATATCCTCCCGCCGGCCAATCGGTTCGGCGAAGATCAGGCGGGTGACCCAGGGGTCCGCCGGGATATGAGGAGAGATCGGCTCCGCCGTGCGGCCGAACATGCGATCCAGCCGGCCTAGCACCGTGTCACCCAGTCGCCGAGTGAGCGGCCCACGCGGCAGATCGGCGACACTGCGCACCGTATCGAGGCCCAGCGTCGCCAGCGTTTCCAGGCTTTCCGGTTCCAGCCGCAATGCCATGGCCGGCAGGGAGAGCAGCGAAGCCGTATCCCCGGCCTTGAGGATCGGCCCGGCTTTCCGGGGCCGGAAACGCGCCCAGCCCCAGGCGGCGGCCGGGGTATCGGCGATCGCCCCTCGCGCTCCGACGCCGAAAGCGTGCAGGCGACGCGCCATATCCGCGACTATCCCGGCTTCGCCACCGAACAGATGGGCACAACCGGTGATCTCGAGACGGATACCGTCCTCCCCGTCCGTCGCGGTCCACGGGCTGTAGCGTGTGCACCAGCCGGCAAGAGCGGCAAGAGCCTGGCCATCCGCCTCTGGCATGGCATCGGCAACGGCAAGCCCGGGAACCAGGGCCCGCGCGTCAGCCAGCTTCATGCCGACGGAGAGGCCGAATTTCTTCGCCCTTCTGTTGATCGCCGTCAGTTGTATGCCGCCTTGACCCCGCGCCTTCAGGACCAGCGGACCCGTCGATGTCCCGCCCTGTCTCAGCCAGCGGTCGGTCGACCAATTGGGAAACCATAGACAAAGAAAGCGCCGCATCGTCCCACTCCACGATCCATTCGCCGAGCCGCCCACCGCCCCGGCAACGCCATAGCTCGATCCCCCAGCGCGGAAGCCCCGGCCCGCCCGCCTCCGGCTGGCTGGGCAACGAGCGCAGGAACCAGCGGGTCGAAGCGGTGGACGGCACCTTCTGCCGGCCGAACGGCAGCAGCAGCACCAGCCCGTCCCCCGTCTCAGCCGCCAGCTGCAGCCGGCGGCTGGCGATCAGATCCGGCGTCACACCCTCGGCGACAACGGCAGCAAGACCGCGCGTCTTCGCCCCCTCCTCCATCGCCCACAACAGGTCCGCCGGCTTCGCCGCCTCGACCAGGATCAGCGTGTCGGGCGACAGACCCAGCGCTGCAATGCCCGGCCCGTACGGATCGCCAGCCTGGCGTGCGACCCAGCCCGGCCGGCACCACAGGATCGGCCGACCGCCGTCACCGGAGCGCCGCGCAGCCAAGGATGCCGCGAAAGCCGCCTTGGCCGGATCGCCGGCTGGAGCCGCGATCTCATGCAGCCCGCGCGGCAGACCGCCCCACGGTAAAGCTGCGTCGATTTCCGCCGCGCCCGTGCCGACGCAAGCCGAAAGGGCCATGCCATTCAGCAGGTTGGTGGGCAGCAAATCGGCAATGCGCACGGCCGACCCGTCTGGAAGAGAAAATGTACAAGGCTTCATTGCATATGTTCATATTTTGTTCTTATTGATTCCGGAACTCGAACGAAGAGTCAACAACCCATGTGTAAGCGTTCCGATTCGCGATGGATTTCAAGCCGCAAGGCGGGTTTAACCCGCTAAACGCATGCAGGTTCCGCAGAGGCGCATGATTTTTGCACCGTAGCGTGTAACAAAATGACCGGAATCGCGTTTAGAAGGTTTCAAAAGAACAATTCCACTGCCATGGCCGGCAACTTTTTGCACTGCAGCGAAATTATCAAGGAATCGTACGCGTTTTCCCCATTTTCAGGGGTCTGGTTAGCTTGTCAGCTTTTCGCACTTGCGGTATCTTCGACCTCGATATGGCACCTTCCCCGCCATATCCGACGCCTGCTTTTGAGGCGTTTCCTCCCTAAACTCGGGCCGCGGTTTCGCGGCCCTTTCTTTTTGTGCGGATCTGAACGGTCAGACGTCAGGGATTCCAGTCTGTCAGACCTTCGCGGTCATTGAGCGCAAGGAAAGACGGTAGGTTGCGCAGCCGGTCGATATAAGCCCGCAGATGTGGCCAGTCTGTCGCCGGGCGCGGCATGTTGCGCGACCAGCGCATCAGCATCAACCCCAGGAAATCCGCCGTGGTCATGCGATTACCGACCAGCCACGCGCGCCCTTCGGCCAGCACCTGGTCCAGCCGGTCCCAGGCATTCTCAATCCGCCGCCGCGCCAGCGCCCGCACCGCCTCGGCCCCTGACGGATCGCCGTCCTTGTCGGCATAGAACCAGTCGCGCATCGCCGGCAGCAGCGTGTTTGCCAGGAACACCATCCGTTCCAGCCACTCGGCCCGCTCCGGCGCGTCGGCCGCAGGTGCGAAGCCGGCTTCGGGATGACGCTCCGCCAGCAGCATCAGCAGCGCAGCGGATTCGCTGTGCGGCATGCCGTCGACCACCAGCGTCGGCACCCGACCGGCGGGGTTGAGCCGCAGATAGTCCGGCGTCTTCTGCGCACCGGCTTCGAAATCGACCAGCACTGTCTCAAACGGGACGCCCAGTTCGATCAGCATCCAGTGGACGCACATCGAGGCCGTTCCCGGCATATAATAAAGCGTATAGCCCATGGCCGAGCTCAGCTGAGGCCGACCACCGGGATGGCGGCACCGTGGATCGCGCGCGCCTTGTCCGATGCCAGGAACACGATCACGTCGGCCAGCGCGGCCGGCGACACCCATTTGCTGAAATCGGAACCCGGCATATCCTTCCGGTTGGGTGCCGTGTCGATGATGCTGGGCAGCACGCAATTAACGTTGATGCCTTTGTCGCGCAGCTCCGCCGCCATGCTCTCGGTCAGGCGGATGACGACGCTCTTGGAGGCCGAATAGGCCGACATGTTGCCTTTGCCGACCGTGCCGTTCATCGCCGCCACGTTGACGATTTTGCCGGATCCGGCCGCCAGCATCTCCGGCACCACGGCGCGCGCGATGTTCAGCACCGAACCGGCATTAAGGTCCATCAGCTGGTCCCAGAACTCGTCCGTCGTCTCATGCACCGCCGGACCCATGTTGAAGCCGCCGGCAATGTTACAGACGACGTCGATACGGCCGAACTTGGCCTTCGCCTTGACGACGGCGGCGGCGATAGCCGCTTTGTCGGCCAGATCGACGACGAGCGGGAGCCTGCCGTCGCTTTCCGTGCCGTAGGAAACGTCCAAACCAGGCGCCGCGATATCGACGAGGACCAGTTTGGCCCCTGCCTCGGCGAACGCGGCGGCAACCGCCCGGCCCAGCGAACCGGCCGCGCCGGTGATCATCACAACCTGTTCCGCGACACCCATCGTCCTGCTCCCACGCAAAAAAGGATGCGGGAAGATGGCCTGTCGCGCGCGCCCTCGCAAGCGCTGCAAAAAAATTCACTTGCCGAAGGAACGAACCTCTAATTCAGGCGTCTTTGTAAATGGTTCGGTTTGCTTGGACGGCCTCAGCCATGCCTATGCGCGTCGTCAGTTTGAATTACCCAGATGGTCTGCCGGTCTGCGCCCCGATCTTCGTTTCACTGGAAGGGCGCAGCTACCAGCCGACAGATATCGAGTTCGAGGAAGAAGCCCTGCGCTTCGCCATGCGCGACGGGCTGATCCGGAACCGCGGCGATGTGATCGTCGCGGTTCGCGGATAAGATCGGCACCATTAAGGGATTTTCGCGCCCTTCTTCAGCGCCGGATCTTCGCCGTGGCTGTGGCTACGGCCCTCGGCCTCGGCATCCTTCAGCGCCTTCGCCTCCGGCCCATTCAAAGCATCGGCAGCCTCGCGCGCCTTCTTTTCGACCTGGCCGGTCTTCTCGAAATCCTGGACGCCTTTGTTATAGGCGCGGGCCGCGGTGCGGTTGCCTTCGCCTTCGTTCTGCTGATCTGCCATCGTGTCGCTCCTCGGTAATGGGGATACCGACAGGAACGTGACAGCGGCGGCTTATGATCCGCTAATTCTTCGAGGTCACCACCCGGCGGTAAAGGTCGAGGCACGCGATCAGGAAGGCTATGCCGGCCAGCCATTCGGCGATGGGCGCGAAACTTTCGCCCACCAGCGCGATCGGCGCTTGGTTGTCGGCGGCGACGATAAGACCCGCCATCAGAACGCCGACAAGGCTTTCGCCGACGATCAAGCCGGATGCCACCAGCGTGCCGCGACGGCGCGGCCGTTCGGCGTAAAGATCGAAGGCGGGGCCGCTGCGGTCGATGCCGGCTTTGGCGGCGCGTTTCTTCATGTAGCGGTCGGCGGCCCAGGCGACGATGGCGCCCGCCGTCACCGGCGTCGTCACCGCCGACGGCAGATAGATGCCGAGGCCGACGGCCAGGGGCGGCAGACGGGCAACGCCGCCCAGCTTGCGCAGGATCTCGTCGACCACGATCAGCGCGACGCCGACGCCGACGCCGACGCCGATCATCGTCCAGTCGAGCTTGCCGGACAGGATGCCGGTCGCCAGCGTCGACATCAGCGTCGCCTGGGGTGCGCCCAGCGCCTTGTTGGGATCCATCCCGGCATGGGCCGGCGGTGCACCCGCGAAGCCATAGGCCTGATAGACAAGCTCAAGGATCGGCGGAATCACGATGGCGCCTGCGATGACGCCGATGATCAGCGCGATCTGTTGCTTGGCCGGGGTCGCACCGACCAGCTGACCGGTCTTCAGATCCTGCAGATTGTCGTTCGAGATCGTCGCCACGGCCAGCACGACGGCGGTCACGAAGAGCGCCACGGCGATCGCCTGGGACTGGACCGAAGGATCGTGCAGGCGGGCGCCCAGAAGCACGCTGAGCAACAGGCCGCCCGAGACGACGGCCAAGATGCCGATGCCGGAAATCGGGCTGTTGGACGAGCCGATCAGCCCCGCCATGTAGCCGCAGGCGGTCGCGACGATGAAACCGATGATATAGCAGAAGATCGTTCCGGCGATGACCAGCAGCCACAGCATGCCGCCCGAGAACACGCCCGATTGGCCGATAAAGTAATAGAGGATTCCCGCCAGCGGCAGCGCCAGACCGGCGCTGATCCAGGCGACATAGTCGAACGGCAGATCGCGTTCCGTGGTCGGCACCTCGCCGCCCTTGCCGGAACGCACGGCAGCCAGCGCGGCAAGCGAGGCCTTCACCCCCTCGACCATCGGCATGAAGAGCTGGATCAGTGTCCAGATGGCGGCCACGCCGATCGCGCCGGCGCCAATCAGACGGACGTTGTGGCGCCACAGATCGACCGCGTAGGCCGTGGCGTCCACGCCCGGCGGGGCGGGATAGATGTGCCACAGGATCGGCACCGCGACGCCCCAGGAAAGCAGCACGCCGATGAACATCGCCACTCCGACGACGATGCCGACCAGATAGCCTGCGCCGATCAGCGCAAGCGACATCGACGCACCGATGCCTGTGGCGATCGAACCCAGGCGCAGAAAGACGCTGACCTCGGTCGCGAAGATGGCGAAACCTGATGAAATCAGGGCGAAAGCGGCGGAAATCACGCTGCCGGCGACCACGTCCCGCAGGCCGGGCTCGCCCTCCATGGGCGGCGCGGCGTCCTCGCCCGGGCTACCGACCTTGAGGATTTCCGCGGCCGCGACGCCTTCCGGGTAGGGCAGGTCGGATTCGACGACCATGGCGCGGCGCAGCGGGACGGTGAACATGACGCCCAAGGTTCCGCCGACGGCGCAGATGCCGGCGCATTGCCAGAAGGGGAAGCCCGACCAGTAGCCGACCATGACCAGGCCCGGCAGCACGAAGATGATCGAGGACAGCGTTCCCGCCGCCGAGGCGATCGTCTGGACGATGTTGTTTTCCAAGATATTAGAACCGCTTACGAAGCGCAGCACCGCCATCGAGATCACCGCGGCGGGGATCGAGGAGGCGAAGGTAAGGCCGACTTTCAGCCCCAGATAGATGTTCGCGGCGGTAAAGACGACGGTGATCAGCGCCCCCAGGACGACGCCGCGCCATGTCAGTTCACGCATCAGTTTATCCCAATTGGCGGTCCAAAACGCGCCGTTTCCCGCACAAGTTTCAGCCATGCCCGAGTGCGGCGGGCCTGTCCACACGAATCGCGCATCTTTGCTTGGCCCCCCTCGCCAAGGGCATATTCTTTCCCCGGCCAAGTCGGCCTGTTGAGGGATGGCCATGGCGGTCTTCGGTCTGACCGGTCGGGATTCCACGATCGCGGTCCTCCGGCGGCTTCATCGGCGGCGCTGCGATACAGGTACCTGGACTACACCCTTTGAGCGAGACACCGAGATAGCCTGATCAGATACTCCAGGCAGAATTCGTAGGCCGTCACCGCGATCTGGTTTCGATCGCTCGCTGACTGGTTCACGCCGCGTCGAGGAACCGGTCGCGCCTCCGAGCGAGAAGTTCGGTACCGCGCGCGGAGTCCTGAAGTTTCGGGCTTGACGCCACATAGCCCTCGAACGCGTCGAGCTCTTGCCTCGTGCGATCGGCGGTCAGCGCAACCGACGCCGGATTGTTGAATACCGGAAAGAACCAGGAGGGCAGGCAGCGCCCCGTGCCGGTGCCGGAAAGCGGCGTGGCACGCGGGTCGCTGAGAAATACGACCCCGCCATCGACGCATATGGGGCGGTGCCGCCGGTCGAACGGCGTCACGTCGATCACGGATCCGTCGGGCGACCGCCACACAGCATGGTTGAACGCCACCAGGAATTCGCAGGGGCTGTCCACATAGCGGACGCTCCAACCGTAGAGGGCCTCACCCCCGTGGTCCGCCGCGGCCTGCCGTGCATTGGAGAAACACCGATTTACAACCGCAGCCGAAGCCGGCGCGTAGCGTGCGAACAGAATCCCCTTCCCGCCGACCGTCGGGGCAACGACCGTCGAGATCCGTTTCAGTATGTCGTCGCGGGCATGGGGAGGCAGGCCGCCGGAGCCAGCTAAGCTGTTCATCATGATCGACTTGTCGGTTGCAGACAGGGGTTTGGATCGAACACCTCGGCGGGGACGAGGGTTCCGGTGGGACCTCCCATTTACCGATTGCAAACGCGCCGAGCGTAGGCCCACCCTGGCAGGGGTATCATCACGCAATCCGTAGGCTGTCACCGGGAGACAAGGCCAATGTCGCGTCGGCTTTCTCTGTTCGCCGCTTTTGTTCTTGCGGCATCCTCGGGCGTTGTACCGGCTCAAGCGCGGAGCGGCGATAGCGCCGGCCGGGTCGATATCGGCGGCGGGCGCAAGATGTATCTCGAATGCCGTGGCGCCGGGTCGCCGACCGTTGTCATCGTCGCCGGCATGAGGGCCTCCGCCGAGGACTGGACCAAGGCCGAGCCCGGCAAGTTGAATGTCTTCTCGGAGATTGCCGGGTTTACCCGGGTCTGCGCCTACGACCGGCCGGGAACGCCGGTCGGCGAAGCACCCAGCCGCAGCGACCCCGTTCCGCAGCCGGTCACCGCGGGCGACGCGGTGGCCGACCTCCATGCGCTGGTGGCCGCCGCCCATATCGCAACGCCGTTCGTGATCGTCGCGCATTCCTATGGCGGCCTTGTCGCCCGATTATATGCGATGACCTATCCACGGGCGGTGAACGGGATGGTTCTCGTCGACACCTTGTCCGAAGGCCTGCAGGCAGCGGAGACGCCTGAGGAGTGGGCGATCCAGCGCGTCCTCCTGAATGGCGACCTGACGGAGGCGCTGACGCTCTATCCCCCGATCGAGCGTGCGGATGCCGACCGCAGTTTCGATCAGATCCGCGCCGCCCCACCGCTCAAGCCGATGCCGTTGGTCGTGCTGAGCGCCGATCGGCCCTGGGGGCCGCTGATCCCGAAACTCATCGCCGACGGCGTGCTGCCGCCGAACACCCCTCCCGATTTCGGCTATGTGACCGACAGGGCGCAAAAGGCGGCACAGGCCAGGCTCGCCGGACTGGTTCCCGGTGCCCGGCACGTCACGCACACCGACAGCGGCCACGAAATCCACAAGGACCAGCCGCAACTTGTGGTCGATTCCACCCGCGACGTCGTCGCGGCGGTCCGAAACGGCAGGACAAGCCTGGCGCCATAGAGAATGGGCAAAGCCGGGGCGCAACGCCGCGGATGTTCGGCCTGTCATGATCCTTACCCGCCGGGCAATCCGGTGATAGATTCCGTAACAACTAGGCGTTGCTGCCGTGGGCCAGTCGCTGAAAGCCGTGAACCGCTCGTTCGAGTTTAAGCGCCGGTGCGGACTATGCGGTCCTAGGCCCGCACGCAGGCTTTTGGAAAGACATGGCAATGCCGATCGTACCAGTATCCTCGGGACAGGTGGTCAGCGGCGGAACGGTGGCGTCCGGCCAGCACGAGGTGGTCCAGGGCGGCGGCCTTGTCGTCGACACGCTCGTCAGCGGCCCGAATGCATCCCTGGTCCTGCGCTCCGGCGCCATCGCGAGCAGCACGACGGTGTCGAGCGGCCGCCTGAACGTGAATCATGGAGGCGAGGTTTTCGGCGCCACGCTGGCCGTTAGCGCCAGCATGATACTGGACGGTACGGCGAGCGATGTAGTCGTTTCGCGCGGCGCGTTCCTTTTGGTCGAAGCGGACGGCACGGTGAACGGGCTGATCAATGACGGCGGTTCCGTCTTCTATGCCGCCGTTTCCTCTGGGCTGACGGTCAGCGGCGAGGTGGCCACAGGCAGGCTCAACGCGACCTATCAGGTCGTCAATTCGGGCGGCACCGCAATCGGGACGCGTTTCCTGCATGGCGGCCAGCAGGTTGTTTACGGTACGGCGAGCGGAACAGTCATACGGGGCACAAAATCCACGGCGATTCAGGGCGTCATCTCGACCGGCAAGGCAGTGGGCACGAAGGTCTTCAACCACGGGGTCATACAGGTTAATTACGGCGGAACCGCAACCGGGACACAACTCGGCTCGGGAGCGTATGCCTATGTCGAGTTCGGCGGGCGGTTGAGCCGGACGACCGTGAACAACGGCGCCACCCTGGTCCTGGCAAGCAGCGGCACCGCGGTCTTCACCACCGTGCACAGCGGCGGGAAGATCCTGTTGGCCGGCGGCCAGGCTGTCGGCCTGGTCGTTCAAAGCGGCGGCCGGGAAGTCATCGGGGACACCGTGACGTTGAGCGGGGCGCGGATCGCCGCCGGCGTGACCCTGCTGGTGTCGTCCGGCGCCACGGCAGACAATGTGGTCATCGGCCACGGCGCCCGCGAACTGGATGCCGGAACCGCAAGCGGCACCCGACTGCTCAGCGGGGCGAGCGAGACGGTTCAGGCCGGCGGCATTGCCATCGGCACAATCGCCGGCAAAGACAGCAAGATCGTCGTGAAAGCCGGCGGCGTGATCAGCGCCGCCGCGGTTTCGGCCGGCGGCAGCATGGTCGTATCGGCGGGCGGAACGGCGGCGGGCACTGTGCTGTCCGGCGGCACCGAGATTGCCCAGGCCGGCGCGCATCTGACCGGAACGACGCATTTTGGCGCGCACGCTGTGCTGTCGGCGACCGTCCGGAAAAGCCTCTCGCTGCATGTTGCCGGTTTCCAGAACACCAATAGGATCGATCTTGCCGGCTTTGTCGCCGGTCCAGGCCTGAAGCATTCCTTCGTGGAGAACAAATCCAAGACCCAGGGCATCCTGACCCTGACCGAGGGTACGCGGACGGCGAAGATCACGCTGTTCGGCCAATATGTCGCCGCCGGCTTTCATTTGGCCGCGGACGGCCATGGCGGAACCCAGATCACCTATGCCGCGCCCACCAGCGCACATATCGATTTGACGCGGGGCCAGGCATAAATGTGAACGGGTCCGCCACCGCGACTTCAATCCGGACTAGGTCCCGGCACATTATGCCGACCTCCTGGGCGATCCGTCGTCAGCGCTGCGGCACTGGAATTGCGAAAAATATGTATAGTCTCCCCGAATTTCCGGGCTGAGGTCGCGCGATTCCATGGCTACACAAGGCTCGAAGGTCGTCATTTACGCCGCGCTCGGCGGCAATGCCCTGATTGCCGCCACCAAGTTCGCCGCGGCCGCCTTTACCGGCAGCGCGGCGATGCTGAGCGAGGCGATCCACTCGACCGTCGATACGTTCAACCAGCTGTTGCTGCTGCACGGCATACGCCGGGCCGCGCGGGCGCCCACGCCGCAGCATCCGTTCGGCCACGGGCTGGAGCTTTATTTCTGGGCGTTCGTGGTCGCCATCCTGATCTTCGGATTGGGCGCCGGCATTTCGATCCTTGAGGGCCTGGACAAGATCGCAAACCCGCACCCGATCGAGAACGCCTATGTGAACTATGCGGTCCTGGGTTTGGGGATCCTGTTCGAAGGCGCCGCCTGGTTTCTGGCTTATCGGGAGTTTCGCCGGGCGGAGGGGCGTCTCTCCCTTGTCGGCGCGATCCATCGCAGCAAGGACCCGACCCTGTTCATGGTGCTGTTCGAGGACACCGCCGCGCTGCTGGGCCTCGCGACGGCCATCCTCGGCATCGCGCTCGGTCAAGAACTCAACCTGCCCGTACTCGACGGCGTGGCATCGGTGATCATCGGGCTGATCCTTGCGGTCACGGCGGGATTCCTGGCCTTCGAGTGCCAAAGCCTGCTGAAGGGCGAGGCGGTCGATCCGCAGGTCCGCGACAGCATCTGCGCCATCGCGGTCGGGCAGCACGGCGTCATGCGGTTGAACGAAGCACTGACGATGCATTTCGGCCCCCAGGACGTGCTGGTTGCGCTGAGCCTCGATTTCGACGACGCCATCCTGGCCGGCGAGGTCGAGACGGCGGTGACCGAGATCGAGCGGCGGATCAAGGAAGCCCACCCGGAAGTGACCCGCGTCTTCATCGAGGCGCAGAGTTTTGCGGCGCATCGGCGCGGCCAGGCGGCGCAAGCTCCGGATGTGGCGCTGCAGGAACCGTGATCGTCCTTGCGGCGCGTCTCACCCGCGTGCAGTCTTGGCCCGACGCCCGCGCACCCCTGGGAGAACCTGAATGCTCGACGAGTTTGCGGAATCGACGATGACGGCGGCGCATCGGCATTGGCGGGCGCTGCTGGTCGAAGGGATCGTCCTGGCCGTGCTGGGCGTGGCGGCCATCGCCCTGCCCTTGCTGGCCGGGCTGGCGATCGCGATCCTGTTCGGGTGGCTGATCCTGATCGGCGGTCTGGTCGGGCTTGTGACCACGCTGATGGGGCGGCACGCGCCCGGCTTCGGCTGGTCCTTGCTGTCTGCGGTGTTGTGGATCGCGGCCGGACTGGCGGCGCTGATGTGGCCGGTGGCGGGGCTGTTCTATTTCACCTTCCTGCTGTTTTTCTGGTTCGCGGTCGAGGGCGCGGCGATGATCATGTACGCCCTGTCGCACCGGCGCGGCGCCACCGCGCGCTGGGGCTGGATGCTGTTCAGCGGCATTGTGAATCTGCTTCTGGCGGCTCTGCTGCTGGCCGGAGCGCCGGGAACGACCGCCTGGGCGCTGGGCCTCGTGGTAGGGATCAACCTGATCTTCAGCGGCATTTCGCTGACCGCCATGGCGCTGGTCGCGCGGCGGTAGGCGGCGTTTTCATCGGCAGATTTTCGCAGATTTTTTGAGGCCTGATTCACCGCCAAGGCACCCAGGCAAATCTATGGAGGAATGGTTTCGCTGCGCGAGGCCTTGAGCGCCGGCTTGTCGGCCCAGGCTTCAGCGTAGCTTGCGGCAATCGAGACAGTGACAGAGACCGGCCCGGTAGGGGCGCCCCGACGCCACGACCCGCACGTTGCCGCACAGGCAACCGTCCGTGACGCGGATCCATGCTGCGTCTCCTCCGAAACCAACCGGTCGGGATGCTACCGCGCGCCTATGGCGTCCCCAAAATTTTCGGATACGCAAACAGGATAAACTACGCCGAACTGACGCCTCGCTGTAACGTCTCTGACATCTTCGCATGATAGCCACCTTGGGACTTCCAACTGCCTGGAACCCAAGGATTTTTCATGCCGAAACCGTCACGCTTCGTGTCGCTGGCTGCGGGGCTTACCGCCGCCGCGTTCGCGATTGCGCCGACGCCCGCAGGCGCCGCCGATGCCCCCGCCGCCGCGGCGAAACTGCCGCCGATCAAGCATGTCTTCGTGATCACGCTGGAGAACGAGAGCGCGATCAACACCTTCGGCCCGGACAGTCCGGCGCCGTATCTGTCCAAGACACTGGTCAGCCAGGGCGCGTTCCTGCCGCAATATTTCGGCACCGGCCACGCCAGCCTGGACAATTACATCGCCATGGTCAGCGGCCAGGGCGCGACCCCGATGACGCGCGGCGACTGCCAGCCGACCTTCCAGAACTTCAAGCAAACCGGCCTGGACAAATACGGCCAGGTCGTCGGCAACGGCTGCGTCTATCCCAAGCACGTCAAGACGATCGGCAACCAGATGGAAGATGCCGGCCTGACCTGGCGCGGCTACATGGAGGACATGGGCAACAACCCGGCGCGCGAGAGCGCGACCTGCGGCCACCCGGTGGTGAACAAGACCGACGGCAGCGAGTCGCCGGAAGCGCCGAGCAAGGCGGTGCCGCGCGGCGACCAGTATGCGACGCGCCATAACGGCTTCGTCTATTTCCACGCCATCATCGATTCGCCGAACTGCAAGAAGACCGTCGTCAACCTGGACGAGCTGGAGACCGACCTGCAGAAGGTCGCGACCACGCGCAACGTGAATTTCATCACGCCGAACGTCTGCAATGACGGCCACGACGCCCCGTGCGTCAACGGCAAGCCGGGCGGCCTGGTTTCCGCGAATGCGTTCCTGCGCAAGTGGGTGCCGCTGATCACCGAATCGCCGGCCTTCAAGAAGGACGGGCTACTGATCATCAATTTCGACGAGGGCGGCTTCCAGATCTCGACCACGACGGACGGCAAGAGCACGACCTATCACGCGCCGGGCGCCTCGTGCTGCGGCCAGGAGAAGGGCCCGAACCTGGGCGATTTCCCCGCCACGCAGCAGATCACACCAACCATCGCGCTCAGCTATGACTATTTCGGCGGCGACAATACCGGCGCCGTCGTGATTTCGCCCTTCGTCAAGCCGGGCACGATCTCGCGCAGCGTCCCCTACAACCACTACTCGCTGCTGAAGACGATCGAGGACATCTTCCATCTGAGCCACCTGGGCTATGCCGCGCAGCCGACCGTCGTGTCGTTCGGCGCGGACGTGTTCACCCAGCAATAACGAGAAAGCGGAGCCGGCGGGCCTAAGCCCGCTCCGCCACTTATCGCGATATGTACCGTTTCGGCTTCACGGTGACGGCGCTCCTTCTGGCCGCCGTTTTCCTTGTTTCGTCGCCTCGCGCCGAGGCGGCCGATGGCAGGCTCGCCGCGCTCGGCAAGCTGATCTTCGCGGACGCTTCCCTCTCCGCCTCCGGTAAGATGTCCTGCGCCACGTGCCACGACCCGGACCGTGCCTACGGCCCACCCGATGGGAAGCCGGTCCAGTTCGGCGGACCTGACCTGAAGACACCGGGCGCGCGAGCGGTACCGTCGCTGCGCTATGTGCTCAACAACACACCGCTCTGGCATCAGGAGCAGCCGGCGGGCGAACTGGACCGGATCATGGAAAAGGACCTGGCGCCGGCCGGTGGCTTCGCCTGGGACGGCCGCGTCGACACGCTGGAGGCGCAGGCGGCGCTCCCCTTGATGGCGCCCAACGAAATGGCCAACAAAGATCCCGGCGCCGTGGTGTCGGCGCTGGCGGCCGCCCCCTATGCCGACCGCTTCAAAGCGCTGTTCGGCAAGACGGTCTTCGCCGATCCGGACAAGGCCTTCGCCGCCGCCATGTCGGCGATCGCAGCGTTCGAACTCACGGATCCGAGCTTCCACCCCTATAGCAGCAAGTTCGACCTCTATCTCGACGGAAAGGCCAAGCTGTCGCCCAAGGAAACGCGAGG
>DATJHU010000170.1:0-12166 GCA_035493715.1 Alphaproteobacteria bacterium
CGCTGACGCTCAAGGAGGCCGACGTCTGCCACCTGGACTATGCCGACGACACCTTCGACACGGTGCTGACGGTCTGCACCTTCTGCTCTGTACCGAAACCGATCCTGGGTCTCACCGAACTCAGACGTGTGCTGAAGCCCGGCGGGCAGATCCTGATGTTCGAGCATATGCGCAGCGCAGTCGCGCAGTTCGGCGTGCTGCTCGACCTGATGACCCCCCTCTCCCGCAAATTCGGCCCTGACCTCAACCGTGACACGGTCGGCAACGTCCAGAAGGCCGGCTTCAAGCTCCGGCGGGTCGAGAACGTCTATCTGGACATCGTGCGCATCATCGAGGCCGTGAAAGAGCCGGCCGACTGATGAAATTTTCCCTGATCTATGAGGGCGCCACGGCTGACATCACGCGGGCCGGCGAACGGGCGCTCTATGACAATATCGTCGAGCAAAGCGTTCTGGCGGACGAGCTGGGCTTCGACGTGGTCTGGTCGGTCGAGCATCACAGCCTGACCTGGTATTCGCACATATCCTCGCCGGAATCGCTGCTCGCCTTCATCGCGGCCCGCACCAAGCGCATCCATGTCGGACACGGCGTCATCTGCCTGCCGTTCAAGATGAACCATCCGATCAAGGTGGCCGAGCGGGTGGCTACGCTGGACCTGCTCGCCAAGGGGCGGCTGGAGTTCGGCGTAGGCAAGGGCAATACGCTGCAGGAATCCGGCGCGTTCGACATCGACTACGACCAGATCACATCGCAGGTCGACGAGGCGATGTATCTGATCCCGAAGATGTGGATGCAGGAGACCATCGAGCATCATGGGCTGATCGACATCCCGCCTCGGCCGATCCACCCCAAGCCGTACCAGGACCCGCATCCGAAGATGTACATGGCCTGTTCGAAGCCGGACAGCGTGAAGATCGCCGGCAGCCGGGGCCTGGGCGCGCTGGTGCTGGGTTTCAGCGGTCCGGACGAGTTCGCAAAGAAGAACGCGCTCTATCGCGAGGCCTACCGCAACCGCGACCCAAAGGACCAGGTGGGCTATCGCCCGAACGAGCATCTGGCGGTGCTGTGTCCGGCCATCGTGCTGGAAGACGGCGAAAAGGCCCGGCGGATCGGCGTACGCGGCCAGCGCTTCTTCGCCGAATCCCTTGCCTACTGGTATGCCGGCGGCCCGCCGCCCAACATCCCCGACCTCGACGTCGAGGCGCAGGAAGAGGAAATGGAACGCCACAAGGAGCGCGTCCTGGCGTTCCTGGATACCGCCAAGATCGCGCCCACCGAACAGCACACCGGCTACTACAATTTCGACGCCGCCTACGGCACGCCGGCGGACGCCATCGCCTATGTCGAACGGTTGAAGGCGGCCGGCGCCGACGAGATCCTGTTCCACCCGCAGATGGGCACGGTGCCGCACGAGATCATCATGGAAACTATCGCCAATATCGGCCGCCATGTGATCCCGCATTTCCGGGCGCGCGGCGACTGACCCTCGCCTTTCATCGCCCGCCTCTGGTCGGCGCGTGGAAATCCGGCGGCTTGCCGGCGATCCATTTCAGGAAACGTTCTATCGCAGGATGCGCGGCGAGCGCGCCGGGTTCAGGCGGCAAGCGCGCGAGTTCGGTATTGGTGAAGTTGGCATGAATCGCCCGGTGGCAGATCGGATGGACAGCGACCCTGTCACGTCCGCCTCGGCTTTTGGGCCTGGGATGGTGCCACTCGGCCCGTCGGCCCAGCGGTCGGCCGCAGAGCCAGCAAGGCGCGTCATGTACGTCTAACATTTGGCAATATTTTTCCGCACAGGCTGTATAGTGCGCATGGACTCAAAAAAAGAAACGGGTCGCAAGGGAGGGCGTCATGGCGATCGAAGTGATCGGCAGCGGGCTGGGGCGTACCGGCACGATGTCGCTCAAGATGGCGTTGGAGCAGCTGGGCCTGGGCCCCTGCCACCATATGATCGAAGTGTTTCCGCGCCCGGACAGCGTGCCGTTATGGGTCGAGGCAGCTGCTGGCCGGCCAGACTGGGACGCAATCTTTACCGAATTCCGCTCGGCGGTCGACTATCCGACCTGCGCCTTCTGGCGCGAGCTGGCCGATTATTATCCCAAGGCCAAGATCATCCATACCGTGCGCGACCCGGGGCGCTGGTTCGAATCGACCCAGGAGACGATCTTTTCGCCCCGCAACTTGGCGACAGTCGGCCAGGGGCCGATGGCGGCGTTCTTCAAGATTGTCAGCGGTGGCTATGAAGGCCGCACGAGCGACCGCGCCTTCATGATCGATTATTTCCGGCGACACACGGAGGCCGTGCTGGCAACCCTCCCCAAGGAGAGAGTGCTGGTGTTCGAGGTCAGGCAAGGGTGGGAACCGCTCTGCGCATTCCTGGGCGTGCCGGAGCCGGCCATCCCCTTCCCGCGCGAGAACTCGACCGAGGACTTCAAGGCGCGCTTCCGGTCTCCGCCGCCTGGCGGGATGTCCGATTTTACGACCCAATAAATCATCGGACACAGATATTAATTACAATAGACTAGCGGGAAACGCTGCGCCCTAAACTCATCACCCAATTACCTTTATTCAGTCACATTCGCCCACCACCTTAACTCTATGGGGCATCAACGCCTCAAAGACATGAAGGCACCGAATGTTTACCGAGAAAGTCTCACGATCGCGCGCGCGTAACTGGCTGGGTGCGATAGCGCTTGGCGCAGCCCTGGCCGTTGGTACGTCCGGCATGGCTTATGCGCAGCACAACAACGGTGGTGGCGGCTGGCAGGGCGGTGGCCACACAGGCGGCGGTCATGCCGGGGGCGGCGGTCACGCCGGCGGCGGCTGGCATGGCGGTGGCGGCAACGGGGGCTGGCACGGCGGTGGCCACGGCGACTGGCATGGCGGCGGCAACTGGCACGGCGGCGGCTGGTATGGCGGCGGCGGTTGGTACCGCCCGGGTTGGTACGGCGGCTACGGCTGGTACGGACCTCGCATCGGCGTCAGCGTCGGACCGGGCTATGGGTACTGCTCACCCTACTACGCCTACTACTACCCGGACCTCTATTACGCCTATTGCGGCTAACGCGGGATGAGGCGGGCGCGAAGATAGCCCGCCTTATCTTTTGTCCCAGCCGAGCCGAAGTTCCTTAAATCCGTCCATGAAGATCGAGCGGGCGTGCTTCGGCTTGGCGAGCAGGCGCGGATTGTCCATCCGCGTCACGATCTCCTCCAGCATGACTGTCAGGTTCATGCGCGCCTGATTGATGCCCAGGCAGAAATGCGGCCCGCCGCCAAAGGTGCGATAGTTGCGGCGCGTGGCGGCATAAGGCCGGGTAACGTCGAATTCGTCCGGCCGCTCGAATAATTCAGGGTCGCGGTTGCAAGAGCCGAGCACGCAGATCACCTTGCCGCCCTTGAGGATCTTTTCGCCGAACAGCTCCATATCCTGCTTGGCGGTGCGCCTCAGATACGCGACCGGGTTGCGGTAGCGCAGGATTTCGTCCACCGCGTTTGGGATCAGCGACAGGTCGTTCTGCAGCAGCCTGTATTGGTCGGGATGGTCGATGAAATCGACCATCGACCAGGCGAGCGTGTTGCGCGTCGTCTCGATCCCGCCAGTGATCAGATTGTTGAAGAAGCGGCCGAATTCGCGGTCGGTCAGCTTCTGCCCATCCAGCTCCGAATTCAGCACATCCGCCGTCATGCTGTCGCGCGGATTGGCGCGGTGGTCGGCCGCCAGCCAGGTGCCGTAGTCGATCAGCTCCATCGAGGCGACGAAGCCGGCGGCCCGGTTCTCGGCGAAATCCGGGTCGTCGGCCAGGGACAGCGTATTGGTCAGCTCGACCACGCGCCGGAAATCCGCCACCGGCACGCCCAGGAGTGTGAACATCACATGCATCGGCATGCGGATCGCCACGTCGTTCACGAACTCGCATTCACCCCGGTCGATGACAGCGTCGATAATCGCCTTCGCCGCGGCTCGCATGCTGGGCTCGCGCGCGGTCATCTGGCTGGGCCGGAACGCGTATTCGACCAATGACCGATAGGTTCGATGCCGCGGCGGGTCCATGAAGGTCAGCGCCTGTTGCTGTTCCGGCAGCACTTCGTCCGGGATGTCCTCCAGCAGCGGACCGAAATTGTTCGTGAACAGGTCGGTCGAACGCAGCACGAAATCGATATCGGCCTGCCGGAACAGCAGCCAATGCCCGCCGGTCTTGTGGCTGTCGGGCTCCCACAGGATGCGATGCCGGCCGCGCAGTTCGTTGATGTAGGCGCGCGGCGTACCCTCAGCGAAGGTATCGAAATCCAGCAGCGGCTTGAACGGGCATCCGGACATGGTCTTCCCCTCTTCCTTCTCGTTGGCCGAGCATTATCCCTCGCCGGCCGCCGATCAAGGAACAACCATCAGCCGGCATCCGACAGGCGCATCAGCACGATGCCCGACACGATCAGCACGGCAGCCGCGATCCTGAGCAGCCCAGCCGGTTCACCCAGGACCGCAATACCCACGATGAACGCGCCGACAGCGCCGACACCGGTCCACACCGTGTAGGCGGTGCCCAGCGGCAGGGATTTCATGGCCATCGACAGCAGGACGACGCTGCCGGCCATTGCCGCCAAGGTGATCGATGCAGGGGTCACGCGCGTGAAGCCTTCGGACTGCTTCATGAAGAAAGCCCAGACGACTTCCAGCAGGCCGGCGACGAACAGCAGTATCCAGGCCATCTTACACTCCTCAGGGAACCAACCCGCATGCATTACCGATGGTCAGCAGTAGGCATTGGCACATCGCCAGGCAATCGCGTAGTGAGGCGGTATCGTTGTCGTCGCCAGCACAGCAAGGTTCGCAGATGCCGCCCGATCGCCCGACTTTCCGAGCCGCTTTCTACACGGGCAACTTCCACCTGCGGGACGGCATCGGCCGATCGATCCGCGACAAGGTGAACGCGCTGCGCTCCGGCGCTGACGGCCGGGACTGGCAGGTGACGGTATTCTGCCAGGACAGCAATATCGACGACCCGGCCGTCACCATCTGCGGCAGCCTTGCCCAGGTGGTCTGCAGTCCCGCCTTCCAGGAAGCCGACCTGCACCTTTTCGAATTCGGCTGGTACTACCAACTGATGGACGCGGTGCTATTCGTCCCGCCGCACGCCCGGGCGCTCGCCCATTTTCAAGGCATCACAGCGCCCGAGTTCCTTAAGGACCGGTCCGGCTATCTCGCGTCTTGGAAGCAGCAGTTCAACCTGCACAAGACCGATACCGTCATGTGCTCCAGCCACTATACGCGCCAGGTTCTGGAGCGGTTCGGGATCGACAAGGATAGGCTACGGCTGCTCCTCCTTCCGGTCAGCGTCCTGCCGCGCGCGCCGCCGGTGAAAGCTGTAGCGGGTCCGGTGAACCTGCTGCAGGTCGGCCGCCTGATACAATCGAAAGGCACGCTGGATCTGGTGCGCGCGCTGGCCATGCTGCCACCTGAAACGCGCGACGAGGTGAAGCTGAAAATCGTCGGTTCGCGGCCCGCCGGCGACCAGGACTATCTGGCCGAGATCGACGCTGCGATCGCCGGGCACGGCCTGAACGACAGTGTCGTGTTCGTCGGCACCGTGACGGACGACAACGACCTTTCCGACCTGTATGCCGCCGCTGATGCGCTGATCGCGCCGTCGTACCATGAGGGTTATTGCTTGCCCGTGGTCGAAGCCTACGCCCATGGCTGCCATGTCATCGCCTATGACAACTCCAACCTGCCTTACGTGACCGCCGGCTTGGGCCGGATCGTCCCGACAGGCGATGTTGCCGCGCTCTCGGAAGCGATCGCGGCATTCGTCCAAGGTCTGGCAAACCGTGCGGACAATTCAGCGACGGTTCTGACCGAGAGTGGCGGTATGCCCTGGAGCGAATTGCAGGAGAAGGTCCGCGCGCATGCCGAAACCCTGAAGCACGCGACCTTCGACCGGACCTTTCTCGGCCTTGTCGGCGAGGCGTTGGCGGCCCCCTCCCCGTCCGGGATCGACCGTCTGGACCCCGCGCTGTTCTTCGAGGATCGCCGGTCGTTCACCATCCGCCCGCGCGAGCTCCAGCCCAAGGACGAGTATAGCCAGCCCGGTCTCGCCATCTGGCAGGGCGACCGGATCGAATATGACAGCGCCCGCTTCCCTTCGGTCGAAGAGACGCTGCTGTTCTTCGGGCCTTATATCGAGCTTTCGCCAGGCCGCTGGCGGTTGCGGCTGGACGCCGACATCGACGGCGAGTTCACCCTGCGGCTGACTTGCAATTTCGGCGTGCCGGTCGCCGAAGCGGTCGTTTCAAACACCGAGCGAGCGATCGAATTCACGCTGCCGGAACCGATCGAGAAATTCGAGACCCTGCTTTTTGCCGCCCCCGACGCGCGGTCCATCGTGCTGCGGGGGATCGCGATGGATCGCCTGACCTAGAGGGCAACGCTGTAACCGGCGTCGACGGTCAACACATGGGCGTTGACATAGGATGCCGCCTCCGACGCCAGGAAGACGGCAGGCCCGGCGATCTCCGACGGATTGCCGCGACGGCCGATGGCGGTGCGCTGGCGGACCCGTTCGATGCGCTCCTCTGGCACATCGGCATTGGATTCCGTGGCAAAGGGACCGGGCGCGATGGCATTGCAGGTGACGCCGGCCGCACCGTATTCCGTGGCGAAGGCGCGCATCAGCCCGGTGAGACCGGCCTTGGCCGCGATATAGGCTGCGTCGCCGCGATTGGCCAAGGTTCCGGCAATCGACGTCACAAAGATGATCCGGCCGTAATTGTTCGCCACCATCAGCGCCCCGGCGCGTTTGGTGAGGGTGAAGGCCGCAGTCAAGTCGACATCCAGGATGTGCGCGAAATCCGCGGTGGAAATCCGGTCGAGCGGCGCGCGGAAGCGCTCGCCGACATTGTGAACGAAAATATCGAGCCGTCCGAAGCGCGCGGCGATATCGTCGAAGGCGGCGTGCGCGGCAGCGCCGTCCGCCACATCGAACGGCAGCGCCTCGGCGGAAAGCCCCTCACCTTGGATGCGTTCGGCGACCGCATCCGTCCGTTCGGCGCTGCGGCTGTTGACCAGGACATGCGCGCCGGCGCGCGCCAGACCCAGCGCGATCTCCAATCCCAGACCCTGCGACGCGCCCGTCACAAGCGCGATGCGGCCATCCAGTGAAAATAGGGAATTGCCAGGCAATCGACGCTCCGTCCGAAAATGCCCGGCAGTCTTGCCGATGCCCCGGGCGATGGCAACCGGAGCACTATTCAACGTCTACCCCGCCAGAGATTGCACCCAGGCCGCGATCGACTGCCAAGCCTGCGTGGTACCGAACGCCGTACTGACCAGCTGCTCGGCGACGCACAGCACCAGGCCGATCCAATAGACATTGTGCGGCCTGCCTCGTGTGCGCCAGTCGAAGACCATGGCCACGACGATCAGCAGATCGACGAAGATGCCCGGCGGCACCTGATGTGAGACGCCGGGCGGGCCGGGCGGGCCGGGCGGCGCGAAATAGACCTGGTAGAGCCGGAACATCGCCGCATGCATCAGCGGGATCATGGTCAGCAGCATGAAGCGCTTGTGGATTTCCGGGCGCTTCACATAGGTGATCGCGGCGGCGAAGAAACCGACGAACAGGAACAGCGCGGCCAGCGGCACGATGGCGAATTCGCGCGCCTGGTCGGCAAATCCGGCTGCCGATCCGGTGACCATCGAATTGATGGCCGCCAGCACGATGGTGATAGCCATCGCCGTGCCCAGCGAAAGGCCGGCCAACCCCCAGCTGCGGTGGTCCGGCGTGCGCCCGAGCGAGACCAGCGCGGTCTGGAAGAAATAGAAGAGCGTCCAGAAGAAGAACAAGGCGCCGTGGATATGGACGATCGGATTGGCGTGGAATCCCGGCGCCGTTATCCGCGCCCAATAGGTCGGCACGAACCCGCCGAACGCCATCAGCACAAATAGCCCGGCCATGCCGAGATAGAAGTTCCGGTCGCGCGACCGCGCCGGCCCCATCGCCCTGGCTACCATTCCGTGCCCCTCCCTTCGCGTTTGTGCGTTTTGCCGGGAGGATTCCATACAAAGCGGCAACGGTCTAACAGGAAATCCACGACGGGTTGACGATTTGCGCGACAGGAAAGAACGCCGTGCGCGATCGTTCTATCCCGGGAGCGCAGGGCCGTAGACCTCGACCTGGTCCAGGTGCAGGTACCCGCCTTCGGGCAGAGACACACGCAGAAAGCGGGCGGACTCGCCGCCCAGCGGCACACGCAACGGCTTGCCATCGGCGCCACCGAAGGGGGTGTCCTCGGAGCGCCGGAAAATCATCCGCCAGCTCTGCCCGTCGTCCGAGAGCGATACCGCCAGATGGGCGGACCGCGCCGCGATATCGGGATTTTCCAGGCAGTTATAGACGACCGCCTCGCCAAGCGTCCGCGCCGCGCCGAGATCGACCTGCCACCACGGCGCGTCGTCGTCATCGGTGTGAAAGCCGTGCGCGCCGGTAACCAGCCCGTTGACGGCGCCCGATGCGTCAACCGCGGGATCGCTGTCCCATGACCACTGGCTGGTCGAGCTTTGCAGCGCGGGTCGCCCGAGCGCCAGGTTTGGGCTGGGCGCCGCGGGAACGACATGTTGCCGGCGCGCCGCCTCGACCGTCTCATCCGGAAAGGGGAAAACGCCCTGATTAGGCACGGCGAAAGGCCGGTCCTGTGTCTTCTCCAGGATCGCACAGACCATGGAATCGCCGAGTGCCGGGTGGGCCTCCAAGACGTCGCCGAGCGCGCCGGGCACGGGCAGCGGCACGAAATGTCCCTGGGCGGCCAAGCCGATCAGCCTGACCGCATAGGCGTTGGCATAGGCCAGATCGAAGAAGAAACTCGGCTGCACATTATAGAAACCGTGATCGATCCAGCCCAGGCACGGAGTCCAATGGATCATCAGGCCGCCCACCTTGGTGTGCCGGTGGATGACGCGAAAGAAGTTCGCCTGGTCGAACAGATGCTCGGACGTGCCGTTATTGATGACCCGATCGAACCGCCGGCCCAGCGACATCGGCCGGTTGAGATCGAGGCAATATTTGCGCGGGCCTGGATCCAGATCGACCGCGACATAGGATGCCGGCTCGAAGACCGCATGATACAGCGCACGGGCCGGGCCGAAATCGCGCTGATAGTTCGTCGGGCTCTCCATGGCCGCCAACATCCGCTGGGCGGCCTTCGCCATCCGCTCCGCGGGAACAAGCGCAGCAAGGGTTTCCAGCAGGTAGGGGCCGCTGCCTTCGGGCGTTACCTCGGATTCGCCGAACTCCAGCACATCCCCGCCGGCCGGCAGCAAGTCGGCCTCCAGCGCGGCAGCCAGAAAAGCAATCTCATTGGTGCTAAGGCCCATGCGCTGCTCGGTCGGGTTGGCGGTTTCTTGGCGGCTAGGCCTGTGCCACATGACCATCGGCGCGGTGCGATTTCAACCGAAACCCGGGAAATCGCTTTGGCCCAGGCCTTGGCGAGGCGTATTTTCACATGCCGGTAACATTCGGGCATGCGATCTCGGCGGTTTGGATCAGGGAGGTCAGCTATGCGCACCAACCCTTCGTATCCCATCTACTGCATATTTGCAGTCGCGTGCCTGCTCGGCGGCCGCGCCTCCGCAGCGGTCATGATTTTCGGCACCGGACAGGCGCATGCCTGTTCGGAGGCGGCGCACCGCATACCCAAGACCCAGGTCGATTTGCAGCGCGCCCTGGAGGCCTGCGACACCGCGCTCACCGCCGAGAACCTGAACCTGCACGACCAGGCCGGCAGCCACATCAATCGCGGCGTGCTGCGCGTCGCCCGCGCCGACTACGCGGCAGCCAAGGACGATTTCGACGCCGCCGTCGACCTGATGCCAAGCCTGGGCGAAGCCTATGTCGATCGCGGCGCGGCGTTGCTCGGCATGCGGCGCTATGCCGACGCGGTCGTGGAGATCGACCGCGGCATCGCACTCAATACGACCGAGCCGGAAAAGGCCTATTTCAACCGCGCTGTCGCCCTGGAGGCGCTGGACGACATCCAGGGGGCCTATCGCGACTATAAGCGCGCGGCCGATCTCAAGCCCGACTGGGACCAGCCTCGCAACGAGCTGGTTCGCTTCACCATTTCGCCGGCAACATAGAGCTTTCCGCTGTAATCGCAGAACAAAGCCGGGCTAGAGTGTGTCCGCGGCTGGGCTGAACCCGGACCGATTAAGTGGGAGGGAGCCCGGTTCATGCGGACGACAAAACTGCGCGCGGAGCATGGCGCGCAATGACGAGATTCGATCCTGAGGCAATGATCGCGGCGGCCTGTTCGCAGACCGGTTTCGACGATTTCGGCGGCGACAGCTTCCGCGAGGGACTTGAGATCTTCTGCGAATCCGCCGGACGGGAAGCCCAGCTCAATCAATTCGGCGAGATGGCCGTGCCAGGCGCCGTGATCGGGGCGCTGAGCAACCGGCTGAAAATCATCGATTGGGCCAAACGTCACCCCGAAGTCAGGAATGAGAGGATCGAGGCGCCGTTCATCGTCATCGGCATCTTCCGCGCCGGCACGACCTTCCTGTCCTATCTGCTGGAGAAGGACCCGAGCCACCGTCCGCTGTTCCGCTGGGAAACGGGCAATTCCATCCCGCCGCCGACGCCGGAGACAATCGCGACCGATCCCCGCATCGAGGCGACGCGTGCCACCATGGCGATGATGGAGCAGATGAATCCGCGCAATGCCGTCGTGCAGAGCGAGGAGGCGGACGGGCCGACCGAGTGCATCTCGGTCACCAACCAGGATTTCAAGAGCGTGGTCTGGGAGGCGATGACCAACGTGCCGACCTATGGCGCGTGGCTGAAAACCACCGATCATGGTTCAGCCTACGACTATCACAAGCTGGTGCTACAAGTGCTGCAGAGCGGTGGCGTGCGCGGACGCTGGTCACTTAAGGCGCCGGCCCACGCCTTGACGCTCGAGGCGCTGCACGCCGTCTATCCCGACGCGCGGATGGTCCTGCTGCACCGCGACCCGGTGGTCGTCACGACCTCGGCCTGCAGCCTGATCACGACGCTGACCGGCATGTTCTCGGACGCCGATCATCGCGCCTATATCGCGGAGCACTGGACAGACATGCTGGCGCGCTCGATCGACGGCATCGACCGCTTCCGTGCCGCACACCCGGATGTGAAGATTGCCGACGTGAACTATGCCGACCTGGCCAGCGATCCGCTGGGCACCATGCGGCGGGTCTACGAGACGTCCGGCGCTACGTTGGACGGGCCGGCGCTGGCCGCCATGACAGCGCATGTGGAATCCCACCCCAAGCATCGCTTCGGCCGGCACGGCTACGACCCTGCAGAATACGGGCTGAACGCAGACACGATCCGGGAACGCTTCAAGCCCTATGTCGACCGCTACGGCATTCCGCTGGAGACGTTCGAGAAGCGCTGATCCCTTACCTGACGCCGTGGCTTATCGGCGGCCGCGTCAGTAGTGGACGCCGCCCGCTTGGGCCTGGGTGTGCTGGGCGTTGGCCTGTGCCTGAGCCTGCTCCATCTGCCGCTGTATCGCCTGCTGGTCGGCACTGTCCTTGGAGACGTCCGCCGTCGCGCCGGGATGATAGTTCGGATTGGTGATCGTGCATCCGGCCAACACCGGCAGCGCAATCAAGGCGACCGCGAGCGGCGCGCGCGAAATCTTCATGACAACATCCCTCCCTGATTCATTGCCGGGAATCGTATGAAAGATTCGGTGACGTTACAAGATAGCTTATACGCCTAAGGCTCCAATGTCGGCACAGTCCAACCGCGGATCGAACGGGTGAGCTTGCCCGGCCTCTGCTTGCCGCCCTGGGCACGAACCAGGTCGAAATTCATCGGCGCGGAGGCCGCTTCCGCCTCGGTGAAGCTGGTGACGCGGCTCTTGCCGCTCTGGCCCCAGCCGGTGGCATACGGGACGCTCTGATGCTCGGAGACGCAGCGGTTGGACAGGAACTTCCAGCCGTCCGCCTCCCGCGCGTAGGTATATTCCAGCGTCGCGACGTTCCACGCCGCCTCCTTGCTGTCGGGATCGACCAGCAGGGTGAAGAGAAACCAGCGCCCCTCCGCCCGGTCGCCGTCCACGCTGATCACTGGATTGGTCAGCATGTCGAAGGCCCAGCCCCCGGCCTCCTCGTATTGCGGCATGAACT
>DATJHU010000171.1:0-22044 GCA_035493715.1 Alphaproteobacteria bacterium
ACTCGATGGGCTATTCGACCGGCACCTGCATCGGCGAATCGACCTATTTCGGCCGCCAGTGCGGCATCAACGCGGCGGCTCGGCCGTCCATCTAATCAAGTCAATCAAAGGGGAAGAGACATGGGCATTCTTGACGGAAAAATCGCGATCGTGACCGGGGCTGGCCAGGGCGTTGGCGAGGGCATCGCCGTGGCGCTGGCCAAGGAGGGCGCGACTTTGGTCGTCGCCGGCCGCACCGAATCCAAGGTGGTGCGCACGAAAGAGACCATTATCGGCTTCGGCGGCAAGGCCATGTCGATCGGCTGCGACGTGTGCAAGCCGGAGGATATTGCCCGCACGGTCGATGCGACGCTGAAGGCCTATGGCGGCATCGACATCCTCGTGAACAACGCGCAGATCGTCCACAACGACCTGCTGAACAACCTGAACGACCAGCAGTTCACCGACACGTTCGATTCCGGTCCGTTCGCCACCTTCCGCTTCATGAAGGCGGTCTATCCGCACATGGTTGCGCGCGGCGGTGGCCATATCGTCAACCTGGCGACCTCGGCCGCCCAGCGCTGGGACGCCAAGGGTTACGGCGTTTATGCCGCCGCCAAGCAGGCGATCCGCATCCTGTCGCGCACCGCGGCGCATGAATGGGCGCTCGACAACATCCGCGTGAACACGGTGGCGCCGCTGTCGATGACGCCGGCCCTGAAGGACTGGATGGCCGCCGACCCGGTCGGCACCAAGGCCTTCCTCGACACCGTGCCGTCGCGCCATATCGGCGACCCGGAGCTGGATATCGGCCGCGCGGTCGTGTTCCTCTGCGGCCCTGATTCCCGCTATGTCACCGGCGTCACCATCCCGTTGGACGGCGGCCAGGCGAATTTCGGGTAATTTTCGGCACGCCATAAACCTTCTCCCGCTTGGCGGGAGAAGGTGGCCCGCAGGGCCGGATGAGGGGGCGGGAGAAAGAAATCCAAAGCACCCTCACCCTCCCATTATTTCATAATGGGTCCGCCCTCTCCCACTAAGGTGGGCGAGGGCTCATGAGGAGGGTGGCAATAAAACAATTCACCCAAAATCTTTTCTGTGGCTTTATGGCCCGGCAATAAGAGTGGGGACACGGGGATGACACGGATCGGGCTGGCGCTGGTCGCGCTGCTGACGGGATTGGGCGCTCAGGCTCAAACCCAGGACTGGCCCTATGTCGGCGGCGATATCGGGGGGCAGCGTTATTCGCCGCTCGCTGACGTTACCAAAGCCAATGTCGGCAAGCTGAAGGTCGCCTGGATTTACCGCACCGGCGATTTCTCGGCCGGCGACGCCACCCATTCCACCACCGCGTTCGAAGCGGCGCCGATCGAGTTCGACGGCACGGTCTATGTCTGCACGCCGAACGATCACGTGATCGCGCTCGACCCCGAGACGGGCAAGGAAAAGTGGAAATACGTGCCCACCGTCAACCAGGACGGCGTGTACGAAACCGTCTGCCGCGGCGTCAGCCATTGGCGCGATGCCACGGCCCAGGCCGGGGCGGTCTGCCGCGACCGGATCTATGTCGGCACGATCGACGCGCGGCTGATCGCGCTCGACGCCGCGGACGGAAAGCCGTGTCAGGATTTCGGCAAGGCCGGAGAGGTCGATCTGAAGCAGGGGCTCGGCGACCCGCAGCCCGGCGAATATTACATGACCTCCCCGCCGCTGGTGATCGGTGACCTGGCGCTGACCAGCGCCTTCGTGAAGGACGTGCAGCGGCTGGATGCGGTCAGTGGCGCAGTGCGCGCCTTCGATACGCGCACCGGCGAGCTCAAATGGGTGTTCGATCCGGTGCCGCCGGAAAAGACCCCGGTCACCGCCGAGCAGGTCAAGGCCGGCACGGTACTGACCAAGGGCACGCCGAACAGCTGGGGCATGATGTCCGCCGACCCGGAGCGCGGGCTGGTGTTCGTGCCGACCGGCAACCCGTCGCCCGACCATTATGGCGGGGCCGAACGCGGCAACATGGATTATTACGGTTCGTCCGTCGTGGCGCTGGACGCCGCGACCGGCGCGGTCAAATGGCATTTCCAGACCGTCCATCACGACCTGTGGGACTACGACGTCGCCGCCCAGCCCGTCGCCTTTACCGGAAAGGACGGCACACCTGGGCTGATCCAGGGCACCAAGCTCGGCATGCTCTTCCTGCTGAACCGCCAGGACGGCACGCCGCTCTTCCCGGTCGAGGAACGGCCCGTGCCGCAATCGACGGTTCCGGGCGAGAAGAGCGCCCCGACCCAGCCCTTCCCGACCAAGCCGGCGCCGCTGCTGCCGCCGACGCTGACGCACGATTCCGTCTGGGGCGTCACGTTCTATGACAAGCACCAGTGCCAGAAGCAGTTCGACGCGCTCGACTATCAGGGGCCGTTCACGCCGCCGTCGCTTAAGGGGATCCTGGAATATCCGGGCCTCGGCGGCGGCATCAACTGGGGCTCGGTCTCGGTCGATCCGGTCAAACGGCGGATGATCGCCAACGTGCAGATGCTGCCCTTCACCATCAAGCTGGTGCCGCGCGCCCAGGCGAGCGGTGACGGCCATGCCGCCTCCGACCTGGTCGGCTTCGGGCCGCAAACCGGCGTGCCCTATGCCGTGGCACGCGCGCCGTTCCTGTCGCCGTGGGGCACGCCCTGCGTGCCGCCGCCCTGGGGCAAGCTCGTGTCGATCGACCTCGATACCGGCAACGTGCTGTGGGAAAAGACGCTGGGCAATTTGAACGCCAACCCGAAGGCGCCGCTGGTCGGCAAGTTCTTCGACTGGGGCACGCCGAACCTGGGCGGCACCTTGCAGACCGGCAGCGGCCTCATCTTCATCGGCGCCACAATGGACCGTTATTTCCGCGCCATAGATGCCGACACCGGGGATGAGCTGTGGCGCACCGAACTGCCTTTCGCCGCGCAGTCGACCCCGATAACCTATCGTGCGAAGGCCGGCGGCAAGCAGTATGTGGTGATCGCCGCCGGCGGCCACGGTGCGCTGGGCGTCACGCCGGGCGACGCGCTGGTCGCCTTCACGGTCGGGGAATAGGGCAAAGCCCAAGGGGAGGATTTCGTGAGCATCGAAGAGAACAAGAAGATCGTCGACGCCTATTTCGACGCGCAGCGTTCGGGCAACCTGTTCAAGGGGCTGGAACTCCTGTCCGACGACGCCACCTGGGCGGTGCCCGGCCAGTGGGAGATGGCGGGCCTGATGACCAAGGCGCAGATGGCCAAGATGATGGAAGGTCTCAACCAGTTCGACGGGGGTTTAAATTTCACCCATCATTCCGTGACCGCCGAGGACGACCGCGTCGCGGTGCTGACCGTGGTCGACGCCACGCTGAAAGACGGGCGCAAATACCACAACAACATCTTCTTCCTCTTCGTCATCAAGGACGGAAAGATTTTCCACGTAACCGAGGCGGTGGATTCCGCCTATTCGCGGAAATTCTGGTTGGGGAAGGAATAGGCGTTCAGCCGATGTCCTTAGCCATCGTCATCAGCGAGCCCGGCGGGCCCGAGGTTTTGCGGCCGGTCGAGTGCGAGGTCGGGCCGCCCGGACCGGGGCAGTTGCGGCTACGTCAGACGGCAATCGCGGTCAATTTCCATGACATCTATGTCCGCACCGGCTCGTACAAGACGCTGACGATGCCGGGCATTCCCGGGCTTGAGGGTGTCGGCATCGTCGATGCGGTCGGGCCGGGTGTCACCGGCTTCAAACCGGGCGACCCTGTCGCCTACATGACCCATGGCTATGGCGGCTACGCGGCGGAGCGCAATCTCGACGCCGCGCTGGCGGTGAAGATTCCGGATGGTGTGCCTGACGAGATCGCGGCGGCTGCCTATCTCAAGGGACTGACCGTCGAGATGCTGGCGCGCCGGGTCCATCGGCTGGAGCCCGGCAAAACCATCCTGATCCATGCAGCTGCCGGCGGCGTCGGCCGGATGCTGGTCCAGTGGGCGAAGCATCTGGGCGCCGTCGTTATCGGTACCGCGAGCAATGCGGACAAGCTGCAATCCGCGCGTGAGGCCGGCTGCGCCCATGTGATCAACTATCGGACCGAGGATTGGGTCGCGGCGGTCAAGGACTTCACCGGCGGGCGCGGCGTGGATGTGGTCTACGATGCCGTCGGCCGCGACACGATCCGCGGCTCGATGGAGGCGTTGGCGCTGTGCGGCCATCTGGTGAATTTCGGCCAGGCGTCCGGCTCGGTCGATCCGATCGCCCCGGTCGAGCTCTTCGTCAAATCGCTGACCCTCTCCAGACCCAACGTCTTCCACTATGTCCAACAGCAGCGCGCGACGTTGGAGGCCGCGGCGGCCAACGTTTTCGAGGGCCTGAAGGATAGCTGGCTGTCGGTCCCGCCGCCGACCCTGGTGCCGCTCGCCGAAGCCGCGGAAGCGCACCGCTTACTGGAATCGCGCGATGCAGTCGGGGCGATCGTGCTGAAGCCTTAAGGATATTCGTGACCTTGAAGGCGACCGCCGATAGGATTAAATCCTATCCATCCGGAGGCGCACGATGCGAACGACGCAGCAGTTAAGCGTTACCTTGCCCAATGAGATGGCCGACCAGGTTCGCGCCAAGGTGGCTTCGGGCGAATATGCAAGCGAGAGTGAAGTCATCCGCGATGGATTGCGGGCCCTTCAGGCGCAAAATCGCGCGGTTGAGCAATGGCTGCAAACCGACGTCGTTGCGATCTACGACGCGATGGAAGCCGATCCGGCTCGGGCTCGCAGCGCTTCGGACGTTCGCGCGTCCTTAGCGGCTGAGCGCAAGCGTGCGGCAAAAACAGCCTGACCGCGCCCTACAAAGTCGTCTATTCGCCCGAGGCCGAAGCGCAGCTTGTGGGTTTGCGCCGGTATATCGCGCGAGCAGCATCTCCGGAGGTGGCCGATCGATTCACCGACGAAATCGCCGATCAATGTGAAGCTCTTGATCGCTTCCCTTTACGAGGTGCGCCGCGCGACGATCTTAGGCCCGGTTTGCGGACGCTGACGTTTCGCCGCCGCGTGACGATCGCTTATTCGGTCAAGCCGAAAACCGTAACGATTATTGCGCTCTTTTATGGCGGCCAGGATTTCGAGACGTTGGTGAAGGAAGAATAGCGTGCGGCCTTCTTAACGCCCGCCGGCAGCACTCCTGGCCACAAATCCCCCCTTTGCGAATTGCTGCCGGAATGTCCGCGGGGCGGCGCCGGTCGCGCGGCGGAAGGCCATGGAGAAACTGCTGGGGTCGGTGAAGCCGATCTGGGAGGTGATCTCCTTCAGCGGCAGGTCGGTGTCGCACAGCAGCGACTTCGCCTTCGCCACCCAGGCGTCGCGGATATATTCGTGCAGGGTCTGCTTGGTCGTCTGCTTGAAAAGGCGGCGCAGATGCCGGCAGCTGATGCCGCAGAGCGCCGCCAGTTCGGTCACATTGCCGGTCGCGCCGGGGTGGCTGTCGATATAGCCGACGATGCGGCGGTGCTGCCACGGCGCCAGGCCGCCGGCCACCATCTCCGGCTCCGGGTCGATGGCGCGGATGTGGCGCGCGAGGTCGATGGCGATGGTCGCGCCCATGCCCTCGACCAGGGCTTCGACGCCGAATCCCGGCGCCAGCACCTCGTGCGCCAGCCGCATCAGCGCCTCGTGCAGCCGTGCATCGCGAATATCCAGGCAATGCTTCAGCGTATCCTGCGTCCATTCGGCGGAAAACCCGGTCAAGGCATGGAAACGCTCCGGCGTATAGCGGCAGCGGACGAAGCGGATCGGGCCGCCGGAGGCGCGGGAGCGCATGGGAATGCCGGCGGGCACCAGGATCAGGTCGCCGATATCGACGAACGCGCCCTTGGCCTCGTCTGTGTCGAACGCGCCCTGCGAGAATCGGTGGCGCGGCGACAGCAGCATGGCCAGCGTGTACTCGGCCATCGTCTGCTCGGTTTCGTGCGACAGCGTCCAGTCGTAATGGCCGACCTGCACTGTCATCCCGGGGACGCGCAGTTCCGCCTCGATCTGCCAGAGATCCTCGCCCGGTTCCTCCGAATTCCCCATGTGCGCTCGCCGTTTTCCGTCGCAGCCTCGTTCCCGGTTTTGGTCATATTTCCCCATTTTGTCCATCTTGATGATGTAGGGGCGGTTTCCATGGGCCCATGCGCGGTCTAATCGATTGAGGGCAAAGCAGTTCGAAGGGGAAGAAATTGGCCGACAGCGATCGCCGTAAACGCGGGATGAAGATGTTCGACGAGGTGTATGGCGGCATCGTGCCGTTCCCGCCGGAAGAACTGCATGACGATTTCCTGTTCAACACGGTCGACCAGCTGTTCTCCGAGGTCTGGTCGCGCCCGCAGATGTCGATCCGCGACCGCCGATTGTTCGTCATGGGCATGATCGCCGCCCAGGCCGAGGCCGATACGTTCGAGATCCAGGTGCGCGCCGCCCTGCATAAGGGCGAGCTGTCGCCCGAAGATATCCATGAGCTGGCGGTGATCCTGCCCTACTATGTCGGCTATCCGCGTGGCAGCCGGATGCGCGCCGTCACCCAGAAGGTGCTGGGCGAGCTCAAGAAGAAAAAGGCCGAAGGCTGAGGTTCAGGGAGGAAGCGCCATGAGGGTCGGATTTATCGGGGTCGGCAATATCGGCAAGCCGATGGCCGAGCAGTTCCTGCAGCCAGGATACGAGCTGACGGTGTTCGATGTGTCCGCTTCGGCGACCGAGCCCTTTGCCGGCAAGGCGAAGATCGCGGCCAGCCCCGCCGAGCTTGGTCGCGATGTCGAGCAGGTCGGCATCTGCGTTCGGCACGACGCCGACGTGACCGCGGTGGTGACAGGGCCCGACGGTCTGCTGCAGACCATGCAGCCCGACACCATCATCGCCGTGCACAGCACGGTGCGTCCGGCCACGGTGAAGACCCTGGCCGAGACCGCGAAGGCCAAAGGGGTCCATCTGCTGGATGCCGGCGTGTCGGGCGGCCCGATGGGCGCCGCGGCGAAGAAGCTGGTGACGATGATCGGCGGCGAGGCCGCTGAGGTCGAGCGGGTTAAGAAGATGGTCGAGGCCTTCTCCGGCACCATCATCCATGCCGGCGGCACCGGCATGGGCATGGCGTTGAAGCTTTGCAACAATCTCGTCACCTACATGCAGCTGCAGGCCGCCATGGAGAGCGTCCGCCTCGCCATCGCCGGCGGGCTGGACGAGAAGCTGCTGCGCGAGGTCATGGCCAATAACGGCAACCTGACCACGGCGATGGGCCAGTATCTCGATTTCTGCGCCACCGGTCCGGCCCGCATGGGGCAGGAGGCCTATATGGCGTTCAAGGACGCGACCGCCGGCTTGGCCGAGAAGGACCTCGATTTCGCCCTCGGCTTCGCAAAGGACGTCGGGGTCGAGCTCAAGGGGACCGAGACGATCCGCCAGATCACCCGCGAAAGCTTGAGGGAGCGTTGATCATGACCGCACAAGAAAATTCGCTGCTCTATATCGACGGCAAGTTCCGGCCGGCCAAAAGCGGCAAGACCTATCCGAATATCGGCCCGGCCACGGGAGAGGTGATCGGCACAGCCGCCGATGGTTCGACCGAGGATATGGAAGACGCGATCTTCGCCGCGCGCCGCGCGTTCGATGGTTCCGACTGGTCGACCGACCGTGCCTTGCGTCTGAAGGTGCTGAAGCAGTTTCGTGACGGGTTGCACGCCAACCGTGAGCGCATCAAGGCGCTGGCGGTGGCCGAGGCCGGTTCGCCGCGCGGCTGCCTGGCGGGTCCGCAATGCGACGCGCCGATCAGCTTCACCGATTTCGTGCTGGAGACGCTGGAGAAGTTCGAGTTCGAACGCGAACTGCCGGTCGCCAACACGATGGGTGTGCCCAGCAAGCGCTATGTGTGGAAAGAGGCGGCGGGCGTGGTCGGCGCGATCACGCCGTGGAACGTGCCGCTGCAGATCAACCTTGCGAAATGCTTCCCGGCGCTCGCCGCCGGCTGCACCGTCATCCTGAAGCCCGCGCCCGAGACGCCGTGGCTGGCGACCGTGCTGGCGGAAATCGCCGACAAGACCGACATGCCCCCCGGCGTGTTCAACGTCGTCACCAGCGCCAACCCGGCGGCGGTCGGCGAGCAGCTGGTCACGGACCCGCGCGTCGACATGATCTCCTTCACCGGCTCGACCGGCGTCGGCAAGCGCATCATGGCGGTGGCGTCCGAGCAGATCAAAAAAGTGTTCCTGGAACTGGGCGGAAAATCCGCCTTTATCGTTCTGGACGATGCCGATTTCGCCAAGGTGATCCCGACCTCCGCCTTCTTCGTGCTCTATCACGCCGGCCAAGGCTGCGCGTCTTTCACCCGCCTGCTGGTGCCGCGTAATCGCTACGAAGAGGCGATCGGCATGCTGAAAACCGCGTTCGAGGCGATGCCCTTCACCGACCCGACCAGCGATCAGCAGATCATGGGTCCATTGATTTCCGCCCGGCAGCGCGAGCGGGTGCTGGACTATATCCGCATCGGCCAGGAGGAGGGCGCGCGCCTCGTCACCGGCGGCGGCGTGCCGGAGGGCAAGAGTGGCTTCTACATGCAGCCCACGGTCTTCGCCGACGTGAACAACAAGATGCGTATCGCCCAGGAGGAAATCTTCGGGCCGGTGCTGGTCGTCATCCCCTACGACGATGACGAGGACGCCATCCGCATCGCCAACGACTCGGTCTTCGGCCTGTCGGGCGGCGTCGCCTCCGCCTCCAACGAGCGCGGGCTGGCGGTGGCGCGGCGCATCCGCACCGGCACCTATTCGGTGAACGGGGCGAACTATTTCGCCGCCGACACGCCATTCGGCGGCTACAAGCAGAGCGGCATCGGCCGCGAGATGGGACGCGAGGGCTTCGAGGAATATCTCGAAACGAAGTCGGTCGCGGTGCCCGCATGACCGGTTCGCTCTCCGGTCAGACCTTCATCGTCACCGGCGCGTCGCGCGGCATCGGGCTGGCGGCGGCCCGCGCGCTCGGCAAGCGCGGCGGGCGGGTTGCGCTGTTCGGGCGCGACCAGGCGGCGCTGGAGCTCGCGGCAAGCGAGATCGGCAACGGCGCGATCCCGGTCAAGGTCGACATCCAGGACCGCGAGGCGCTGCTGAGCGCGATCTCACACGCGGTCGACGCCTTGGACGGGCTGGACGGGCTCGTCAACAATGCCGGCCTGTCGCTCGCCAGCAGCATCGAGGCGCTGAAGCCCGAGGACGTGGCGACGCAATTCAACACCAATGTGCTGGCCGCGATCTATGCTTGCCAGGCGGTGATCCCGGTCTTCCGCGAGCGGGGCGGCGGGCGGATTGTCAATATCGGCTCGGCTTCGGTCCGGCACCTGGACGAGTTCGCCTATATCTCGATCTACACCGCGACCAAGGCGGCCCTGGAACGCTTCAGCCGCGACCTGCGCGACGAGGTGAAGGCCGACAATATCGGCGTCACCGTGCTCAGTCCCGGCGGCACCGAGACCGCCTTCGGCTCGACCTGGGAGCCCGAGGTCGCGGCGGTCGCGTTCGGCGAATGGCTGCGGCGGGCGCCGAATTTCGACGGCACGATGTCGGCCGAGCCGGTGGGCGAGGCAATCGCCGGCTGCTTCGAGCTGCCGCCCGGCACCGCCTTCGATTTCCTGGAGATCCGGCCGAACAAGGTCACCTCGCGGCAGGAATACGCCGAGAATCTCTACGCCGCGCGGGCGAACAACCGGTAGGAGGGCGCCATGGTGCATTTCGACCCGTTCGACCATGCGTTTCACGACGATCCCTATGCCGTCTATCGCGCGCTGCGCGACGAGGCGCCGGTTTATTACGCCGCGCCCTACAAGCTGTGGGTCCTGTCGCGCTATGATGACTGCAGCCGGGCGGTGCGCGACTTCAAATCCTTCATCAACAAATACGGCGTCTCGATCGACGAGGCGAAAGAGCAGATGCCGACGGTGCTGACCGTCGATCCGCCCGACCACACCCGTCTCCGCCATCTGATGGCCGGCATGTTCACGCCCGAGGCCGTGCAGCCGCTGGAAGCCTCGGTCCGTACCATGGCCAGGGAATTGCTCGCGCCGTTCCTGGAGACGGGCAAGGTCGACATCATCGGCGATTTCGCCGCGCGCCTGCCGATGGCGATCATCTGCCGCTTGCTCGGCTTTCCGCGCGAAGACGAGGACATGCTGCGCAACTGGACCGACCTGGTCGTCCAGCGCGACGAGGCGGCGACCGAGATGCCCCAGCACGCGATCGATGCGACGCTGAAGCTGTTCGATTATTTTGAAAAGCACATGGCGGAGCGCGCCCGCAAACCGGCGCGAGACGATCTGGTGGCGCACCTGATGGCGTCGGAAAAAGCCGGCAAGCTCTCCCACCAGGAGGTGCTGGGCTATCTCTATATCCTGTCGATCGCCGGCAACGAGACGACGACCAAGCTGATCGGCAACATCACCTATCAGATGCACCGCAACCGCGATCAGCTCGAGCTGCTGCTCAACGACCGGTCCCTGATGGCCGACGCGGTCGAGGAGACGATGCGCTATGACGGTCCGACCCAGCTGATGGGCCGGGGCGTCGGGCGCGACATCGAATATCACGGGCAGACGATCAAGGAAGGCGAGCGGATCGCGCTGCTGTTCATGTCCGCCAACCGCGACGAACGTCATTATCCGGACGCGGACGTCTACGACATCAACCGCCGCGCCCGCGACCATCTGGGTTTCGGGGGCGGACTGCATGCCTGTCTCGGCGCTGCGCTCGCCCGGCTGGAGGCCAAGGTGGCGTTCGAGGAAATGCTCGACGTCATGCCCGATTTCATTGTCGACGAGGGTGGCCTGAAGCGCATGCACGCGCCCTCCGTGCGCGGCTATACCCATGTGCCGGTCACATTCAAGCCTGTCCAAGGAGTTCGCGTTGCCTAACGTCACCTATATCGAGGCCAACGGTACGGAACATGAAGTCGACGTCATCGAGGGCTGCAGCCTGATGGAAGGCTCGATCCTGAACGAGGTGCCGGGGATCATCGGCCTGTGCGGCGGCATCTGTTCCTGCGCCACTTGCCACTGCTATATCGGACCGCAATGGGCGGCCAGGCTGTCGCCGCCGTCCGAGGGCGAGCTTGCGATGCTCGAACGCGCCTCGGACCGGCGGCCGGAAAGCCGGCTGGGCTGCCAGATCGCCGTCACGCAAGAGCTGGACGGCATGGTGGTCCGCCTGCCGGAGCATCAGTCGACCGGCGACAACTGAATTCAATCAGGGAAGGAAACACAATGCCCGCGACCCCCGACGATACCCGCAAGGCGCTGAACAATTACATCAAGGCCTGGGCGACCAATGACAAGGCGCTCCTGATGTCGATCCTGGCCGATGACGCGGTGTTCTGCGATCCGGTTGGGACGCCCGAATTCGTGGGACATGAGGGCATCGGCAAGTTCTGGGACTTCTCCCATATGGGCGAAGGCCGGACGTTGACGCCGAAGCTTCAGGAAATCCGCGCCTGCGGCAGCGAGGGCATCCTGCGCTTCATCATGCAGGTGCGCCTGCCGGACGTGAACCAGGGGTTGGACCTGTCGATCGTCGAGTACGTGCAGATCAACGACGAAGGCAAGATCAAGAGCCTGCGTGCCTTCTGGGATGAGACCAGCGTCGCCAAGCCGGACGGCATGGATCTGTTCATCCCGAACGTCGCGGAAGCCTACGAGAAGTAACATTGTAACGGGCGGCCGCGTCAAAAATCGCAGGCCGCCCAACAGCTTAACCCCTGTTGCGATTCTGACACAGCCTGGATCGAATCTGGGCTTAGACCGTATATGTTTATTGACTGATTCAGTGTTCATTATTTACTAAAACATGTATCTGACTCGGCACAATTTCGCCGAACCCCAGCAAATTTTCAGGCCCGCACAGCGAGCCTGCGCCGTCCGGATCGACGGCCTTAGGGAGGAAACATGTTGAAGTTCTCGCTGCCCGTCCTGCTTGCGTCCGCCAGTACAGTCGCCTTGGGCTTCGTACAGCCGGCCTTCGCGCAGAACGCCGCCCAGCCCGAAGCGTCGTCGACCGGCCTGGAAGAGGTAGTGGTCACCGCCCGCCGCCGCGAGGAAAAGGCGCAGACGGTTCCGATCGCGCTGACCACCCTGACAGCCGCCCGCCTGGAAAAGCAGGATATCCGCGATAACCTATCCCTGCTGAAGGACACGCCTGGCCTCAACGGCTCGACGGGTGCTTCTCTGGGCGTTTCCTATACCTTCCTGCGCGGCGTTTCCGGTGTCGTCTCGTATTTCGACGAAATCCCGACGGCAGTCACCGGCGTCAACCAGTCCTATTATTTCGACGTATCCAATGTGCAGGTTCTCAAAGGACCGCAGGGTACACTGTTCGGCCTCAGCAACGACGCGGGTGCGATTCTCTACGAGCCGACCAAGCCGACCAACAATTACGAAGGCTACGTCAAGGCGACGCTGGGCAATTATGGCCGCGGCACCTTCGAAGCGGTCGTGAATGTCCCGGTGGACGACAAGCTGTCGATCCGCGTCGGCGGCCAATTCAACCACCAGGATGGCTATATCCACGTTATCTCGAACAATATCGACCTGCTTGACCAGAATTACTGGTCGCTCCGTGGCCAGGCCAGCTTCCATCCGACCGACGACATCGATAACGAACTTCTGGTCAATTACTTCCACAGCCGCTACCGGCCAGGCACCTTCGTGTTCGATGGCTACAGCGATACGGCGCCGCAGGCATTCCCGGTCCCGGTCAACACGCTGGTCGGCATTCTTCACGGGGTCAACCCGAAGGATTTCCCCGAGGGCGATCTGGGGCCGATTCTGGCCCGCCAGCGCCAGCTAGGGCCGTATAAGGTCCAAGCGCTCAGCCTCGACCCGAGCGCGCAAGTCTCGCAACTGAATATCGTGGACAAGTTCACCTACGACATCAACGACAACCTGCAGATCAAGAACATCCTGGCCTACTCGGAGACGATCAACAGTGCCTTCATCCAGGATATCGACGCGACCAACCTGGCGCTGATCCAGGGCAACACGTTGCGCGACAGCCAGGGTTCGGGCCCGAGCGTCCAGTACAACGAAGAACTTCAGTTCCTCGGTAAAGCGTTCAACGACAAGCTGACCTACGTTGTCGGCACGTTCAACCAGTTGGGTGGCTACGGCTCCGCTGACACGCGGGCACCGTACGGGATCGGCTACCAGAACTCGTTCGGCCAAACGAAGGGCGCGACCCAGGTCAATCGCGCGCGTACCGATGCGGTTTACGCTCAGGGTACCTACAATCTCGGCGACTATATAGAAGGTCTCAGCTTCACCGCCGGTATCCGCTATACCTGGGATCATTTCTATACGCGCGGCAGCGCCTACGATGAGAATGCTAAGTTTTTAGGTACTCTCGCACAGTCGGCGAACTATCGGGCGCCGAGCTATACTTGGAGCATCGACTATCAGTGGCGGCCGCAGACGATGTTCTACTTCACGAACAGCCGTGGCTATAAGACGGGTGGGTTCAACAACACGCCGACCCAGATCTTCGAAAGCTTTTCGTTGTTCGCACCGGAACATCTGAACAATTTCGAGTTGGGCATGAAGTCCGACTTCGATCTTGAAGCGCTGGGCGCCCCGGATATGAAAGCCCGCGTGAATCTCAGCGGTTACTACGGCGTCTATCAGAACATTCAGGTTCAAACGACTGGGGCATACCTCGTGCAGGGCGGTCCCCGTACCGGATCTCTGGGCACGCCGATCCTGAATGTCGGCAACGGCGATATCTGGGGCTATGAGGGCGAGTTCACTCTGATCCCCATCAGTTCCTTCGAGTTCAATGCCAACTTTGCCTATAGCCGTGGCAGCTACAGCCACTTTATGGGACCGAACCCCAACCCGGCGCCGGGCGCTCCCGCGCAGGTCTACATCCCGGGTGTGAACTACGAGATCACACCGCTGTGGAAGTTCAACCTCAACGGCACGTATCACATCCCGGTCGATCCGGCTTACGGCGAACTCAGCGTCTCGCTGGCCTATTCCTGGCAGGATCGGATGATCCTGACGGATGCGCCGAAGCTGGCGCCCCAGGACTACCTGCCGGCCTTCGACAATGTTGACATGACGCTCGATTGGAAGGGCATCATGGGCAACGACCAGCTGGACGGCCGCCTGTGGGTCACCAACCTGCTCAACAACACCATCGCGCCGGGCGTGCTCGCGACGTGGGAAGTGTTGGGCCTGATCGGTTACCAGCCGGCCCAGCCGCAGATGTATGGCGCGACGTTGAAATACTCGTTCGGGGGCGAAGGCCCCGCACCGGCCGAGGCCGCGGCCTACGTGCCGCCGCCGGTGGCCGCGCCTGCGCCTGCGCCGAAGAGCTACCTGGTGTTCTTCGACTTCAACAAGTCGGACCTGACGCCTCAGGCCAAGGACATCGTCGACACGGCGGCAAAGAACGCTTCCGCGACGAAGGTGACGCAGCTGACGGTGACCGGCCACACCGACACGGTGGGTTCGGACGCCTACAACATGCGCCTGTCCCGCCGCCGTGCGGAATCGGTTGCTGCACAGCTGGAGAAAGACGGCGTCCCGTCCAGCGAGATCGAGATCGTGGCCAAGGGCAAGCGAGACCTGCTGGTCCCGACTGCGGACGGTGTCCGCGAGCCGCAGAACCGGCGCGTCCAGATCGTCTTCGACGGCGGGCCGACCTCGTAAGCAAAGCGTATTCCGCCAGCCGCGCCTTGCGCAGCTTCCTTCGGGGAAGTCGGCTTTGCCGGCTTGGCGGTTTACGCTCCGCTAACCCGCCCTACGGTCTTCGTGGGTGAAGGTAAAATTCAGCTATAAAAACTTCGGCGGATGTCAGATCATCCGCCGAAGTCGTTTTTGGCCGCGGGGGAAGAGAATGAGCACAGAAGAAAATCGGCAGACGGCGCTGAAGATGATGGCGGCGATGCAGGCCGGCGGGCTGGACGAGACGATCCTGACCGACGACGTTTCCTGGTGGGTGCCGGGGCGGGGAACCGTCACCAAGGCCGAGTTCAAGGGGATGGCCGAGGGCTTCCGCAAGGCGCTGGCCGGGCCGTTCTCGCTGACCGTGAAAGGCGTCACCGCCGAGGGCGATCGCGTGGCGGTCGAGGCGGAATCGCTGGGCAAGCTGGTCAACGGCAAGACCTACAACAACACCTATCACTTCCTGTTTCTCTTCCGCGACGGGAAGATCTGCCAGGCCAAGGAATATAACGATAGCCAGCACGCGGCCGGGATTTTCGGCTCGCTGCTTCCGAGCGCCGCCGCCTGAGTGTTGGGCAAACTCTTCCGCAAGCGGCAGGCTGAGGCGGCACCCGCCCCTGAACCCACGCCCGAACCGCCGCCCGAAAGTGTCTTCGACACCGGCCTGATCGACATGGTCAGGAGCGGCTGGTTCAACAACGACAGCGGTGAGCTCTATCCCGATTTCCCGGTTGGGCCCGAGGATATCGTCGTCGATGTTGGCTGCGGCGACGGGTCCAAGACCGGCTTTTGCGCGCGCCAGGGCGCGCATGTGGTTTTCGCCGACATCGATCCACGTGAGGTCGCGTCGGCGCGCCGGCAGATGGAATCGCTGGGCGCCACCCGGCTGACCCCCTTCGTCACCGATGGCGTGAAGTTGCCTCTGGCTGACGGCGTCGCCTCACGCGTGATTGCATCCGAAGTGCTTGAGCATGTCGACGATCCGGCGGCGTTCCTGGCTGAACTGGTGCGGATCGGCAAGCCGGGCGCGCTCTATCTGCTGACCGTGCCCGATCCGGTTGCCGAAACCATCCGCAAGCAATTCGTCCCGCCACGTTACTTCGAGAAGCCCGGCCATATCCGGATCGTCGGACGTGAGGAATTCGGCCAGTTGGTCGCCGACGCCGGGCTGACGATCGAGCGGCGGGGATCGAACGGCTTCCATTCCTCGCTGTGGTGGATCCTGCGCTATGCCGAGGACGAGCCGTCGGACCGGAACAATCCGCTGCGCAAGCTATGGGACGACACCTGGGGCCTGATGCTGTCCATGCCCGAAGGCGCCCGCATCAAGGCCGCGCTCGACGAACTCATGCCGATGAGCCAGTGCATCGTCGCGCGCAAACCCTGAGCGGCATCGCATAACTTTCCCGCAAACGTCGCTTTCCCAAACAAGCGCTTGGCTGTATTTTCAATCACAACAGGGGGGAAGCGCATGTACAAGGTCATCGTGCTGGTGTCGCGAAAGCCCGGCATGTCGCGCGCCGATTTCCAGCGGCACTACGAAACCGTGCACGTGCCGCTGGTGAAGACGCTGGTGCCCGCGCTGGTGGAGTACCGCCGCAACTTCTTCGATCCGGTCGAAGTCGAGATCATGCCGGGCGCGGAGGCGCCGGATTTCGACTGCATCACCGAGATGTGGTTCAAGGATCGTGCCGGATTCGAGGCGCTGACCGAGATCAACAACGATCCGGTGAAGGGCATGCTGCTGGCCGAGGACGCGCTGAAATTCATGGACCCGGCCAAGACCCGGCTGATGCCTGTCGACGAATTTGGCGGCCCGATCTAAAGCGCTGGGAAGGAAAACTATGAGCGTGACTCTGGAGAATGTCGGCACGGTGGTGCTGGGTGGCGGTGCGGCCGGCGCGGCGCTGGCCAGGGGCCTCGCGCGGCTGGGCGCCCGGGTAACCGACGATCTGAATGTTGCCGCGGTCGATCTGGTCGTGATCCCGGTGACCGATCCCGGGGGCCTCACCCGTGCGCCGCTGGCGGAAATGGACGAGGCGGAGTGGATCCGGCGTTGCGAGGCACCGCTCGACGCGGTGCGCGTCGCGCTTCAGCGGGCGCATGCGGCGCTGGCCGGCAAGGAGGGCGCGGGCAAGGGCGGGCGGATCGTCCTGCTGGTGCCGACGGCATCGATGCTGGGTGCGGCCGATTTCGCGGCCTATAGCGCGGTGGGCGAGGGCGCCCGGTCGCTGGCCAAGGCGGCTGCGCGCGGCTGGGGCAAGGACGGCATCACGATCAATTGCATCGCGCTGACCCAGGAACAGCTGGCGCCGGGCGCGGACGGCGACGTGACCGAGAAGCGCGTGCCGCAGGCCCTGAAGACGCCCGACCTGGAAAATGACATTGCCGCGCTGATCGCGACGCTGGCGACCGGGCCGGCGGTCATCACCGGCAACACGATCATGGCCGACGGCGGCAACCTGATGTCGGTCTGATGCCTGTTTCCCTTGACCTTAACCGCCGCGCCTATCTGGTCTGCGGCGCGGGCGGCGGCGGCATCGGCACGGCGATCGCGGCTATGCTGGCCGAGGCGGGCGCCACGGTCGTCGCCATCGACAAGACCGAACTCGGACGCGAGACGGCGGGCCGGGCGCTGGCCGAATTCGGCGACCACCATCTCGTCCTCGATTGCGACCTGACCGATCCGGACTCGGTCGAAGCCATGCTGGCCGATGCGACGGGGCGTGCGGGCGCCATCCGCGGCGCGGTCAATGTTGTGGGCGGGATGCTGCCCAACCATTGGACGGCGCTGATCGACCCTTTGGCGCCTGAGGCGTTCGACGATGTGATGCGGTTCAACCTGAAGCCGTCTCTGATCGCCTCGACCGCCGTGGCGCGCGCCATCGCCGGGCATGGGCTCGGCGGCAGCATCGTCAATGTCGCCTCGGCGGCGGGGCTGGTCTCGATGGCCTATGGCGCGGGGTATGGCGCGGCCAAGGCGGCGCTGATCAACCTGACCCGCTCGATGGCGGTTGAATGGGGGCGCTATCGGCTGCGCGTCAACGCGGTAGCGCCGGGGACGATCCGCACGCAGAAGCTCGGCCGCGCCCGGTTCGATACGGGCGAAAGCCCGGAGATGCGGCAGAAGAGCCGCGACGTCATCCCGCTCGGCCGCCGCGGCGAAGCGGCGGATGTTGCGGGCGCGGTGCTCTATCTGTTGTCCGACCTGGCCGAATATGTGACGGGGCAGGTGCTGGGCGTGGACGGCGGGGCGCTGGCGCGGGCGCCCTATAACGACGGCGACAACCTGCCGGTCTTCGTCAGCGACCCGACGCTGCGCGCACGCCTGCTTGGGGAAGAGACAGAGCGATGAACGAGATTCCGGAAATCAAGCTGGGCACAGTCCTGTTCTCGCTGGCCGAGCCTGCGGCCGGGCACGAGCGGGAGTACAATCGCTGGTACGAGCGCGACCATTTCTTCGCCGGCTGCATGGTCGGGGCGAACTACTTCTCCGGACGACGCTGGATCGCGACCAAGCCGCTGAAGGCGCTGCGCTTCCCGGCCGAGACGCCGATCGCGCGCGACGTTCGTCTGGGCTCGTTCCTGCATCTCTATTGGATCCTGGACGGCAGCTACCGTGAGATGCTGCGCTGGTCGCTCGACCAGGTCGCGCAGCTTGCCCGGCAGAAGCGGATGGAACCTCCGCGCGAGTCCATCTCAAGCAACTATTACCGCTATGTCTGGGGCGCCTTCCGCGACGTGGACGGCGTACCGGCGGAACTGGCGCTGGAGCATCCCTATGCCGGGGTCGGCGTCACGATGATCGACAGGGCGGAGGGGGTGGACGATGCGGCCCTTGCCGGCTGGCTGAAGGATCGCTTGCCCGCCGCTCTCGCGGGAACGCCCGTCGCCATGTCGCTGTGCCTGAAGCCCCAACCCCTGCCGGACGACGCGCCGGCCTATGTGCCGCGTCCCGATCCGCGTATCCTGGAAGGGCGCTATCTGCTGCTGTCGTTCCTGGAGCAGGACCCGGTTTCGGTCTGGAACGGCTTTGCCGAAGGGCTGGACCGCGCTCTATCGGATAGTGGGCTGGGCCAGACGGCCTTTTCCGCTCCCTTTATCCCGACGCTGCCAGGCACAGACCGCTACATCGACGAGATTTAGCCGCTCCGGTCGGGTCGGCGTCCACGGCTTCAATTCGTGCCGTCCGAAGACGGCCGGAACAACGCCATGACGGCCTCCACGCGTTCGTCCTCTCCGCGGAAAGGCACAAGAAAGACCTCGAGCGCGACCTGTTCGCCGTTCCGGTGTAGTCCGGGAACCGGTCCCCAGGCTGTGCTGCCCCGCCAGTGTGAACCGATCGTCCGGTCGAACCCGGTCCAGTGCAGCGCGCGATATTCCTCAGGCACGATCAGGTCGAGGCGCTTCCCGAGGGCGTCGGCCGCCGAGTGGCCGAAGACCGCTTCCGCGCCGCGATTCCAGAACGCGATGAGCCCGTCGGCGCCGGCATAGACGACGGCGGGATGCCGGCTTTCGGCCAGCAGTGTTCCGAAAGCGGCGAGATGGGGAAGCGCTGACATATGATGGGTCCCGGGGGCGAAGTTTCGCGGATAAGTGACGGAGGCTTCGTTCGCCGAGACGGTCCGGCGGGTTACGCGCTGACTTTCGGCTTGTGGTTGTTCTTGTAATGTTCTAATCTCCGGTTCCAACATCCGGAGGGTTTCGATGAGCGACGATCGCAAGCTGGTCTTCTTCCATTCGCCCAACACGCGGTCCGCCGGGGTGCGGATACTGCTGGAGGAGCTGGGCGTGCCTTACGATCTGCACGTCCTCAACATGAAGGCCGGGGAGCAGCGTCAGGCGGACTACCTGAAGGTCAATCCGATGGGCAAGGTGCCGGCGGTGCTGCATGGCGATACCTTGGTGACCGAACAGGTCGCGCTCTATATCTACCTGCCCGATTGCTTCCCCGAGGCCGGCCTGGCGCCTGCCCTGGCCGACCCGGCGCGCGGCGCCTATCTGCGCTGGATCGCCTATTACGGTTCCTGCTTCGAGCCGGCCGTTGTAGACCATGCGCTGAAGCGCGACCCCGCTCCGCCCTCAATGTGTCCCTATGGCGATTTCGACACGATGCTGACGACGCTCGTCCGCCAGTTGGAGAAGGGACCGTATATACTGGGCGACCGTTTCTCCGCGGCGGATCTGCTGTGGGGCCTGTCGCTCAACTGGATGACCGGTTTCAAGCTGATGCCGGAGTTGCCTGTGATCATGGATTATGTCGGGCGCATCAGGGCGCGCCCATCCTTCGCCAAGGTGACCGAGGCCGACGCGAAACTGATGGCCGAACACACGGCCGCTGCGAAGAAGGAGGGTTGATCATGGCGCGCTTGAATTATGTTGAACTGCCCGCGACCGACGTTGCGGCCTCGCGCCAATTCTTCACCGAGGCGTTCGGGTTCGACTTCACCGATTTCGGATCGACCTATTCTGCGATGATGACCGGCGATGTCGATCTCGGCCTCCAGGCCGATCCCGCCGAGGCGACCAAGGCGCCCCTGGCGGTGATCGAGGTGGACGACCTCGAAGATGCGCTTGCGGCGGTGATGCGCGCGGGCGGCAAGATCGTCCGCCCGATCTTCGCCTTTCCGGGCGGGCGCAGGTTCCAGTTTCTCGACCCGAACGGCAACGAACTGGCGGCGATGAAGCCGGACTGACGCGGCACCCGAAAAGGCGCGCTTGCCACGCAAGCACTTGGTTGGCAACATCGCGGGAAGGTTCAAGAATCCCGCGATGCTTCGCGGCCCAACGAAAGCCAGCCGTGGAACCCAGACGGAAAGCCGCCACAGCGCTTCAGGCGAAAGCGCCCGCCAAACCGAAGCCGGTCGAGAAAGTCAGCAAGCGGCGCGATGAAATCCTTGCGGTCGCCGCGGAGCTGTTCGCGGCCAAGGGTTATGAGGAAACGACGATCCGCGAGATCGGCGACGCGGCCGGCATCCTGTCGGGCAGTCTCTATCATCACTTCCAGACCAAGGAAGAGATGCTGCACGAACTGCTGAAGGGCTTCATCCTGATGGTCCCGGAATATCAGGCGATCGTCGACAGGGGGATGCCCGCGAAAGAAACCATGTGCGCCATGATCGACCTGGCCCTCAGGACCTCGGTCAGCAACCCGCACACGGTCAGGATCACGGTGCAGGAGCGCAAATACCTGGCTCGCAACCCGACCTTCTCCTATGTGGACCGCGCCTGGAAGCAGATGAGCAAGGTCTGGTCCGGCGTGCTGGAGCAGGGTGTGCGCGAGGGCACGATCCGCGACGATATCGATCTGCATCTGATGCTGCGCACGATCAACGACCTGGTCGCCGCGGCCGTCGACTGGTACCGGCCGGGCGGGCGTTATTCGATCGGCAAGATCATCGACACGCAAATCGCGCTGATCTTCGGCGGCATCGGCCGCTAGAGGCGGCGCGAATGGAACCCTTTCCGCATCTGCGCCAGCCGATCGCGCTCGGCCCGCTCACGATCCCCAACCGGATCATGATGACGACGCACGGCCCGCGCCTCTCGCAGCCACGTTATCTTCGCTATATCGCCGAGCGGGCGCGGGGCGGCGTCGGGCTGATGGGGTTCAATCTGGGGCCGCTCGGGCTGATGCAGCTGCCGCTCGGGCCCGGCCGCGCCGATCCGGCGGGCATGGCGGACCTCGACGTCGTCCCGCTGCACCCGCTGACCGTGGCAGGCCAAGCCTATTATGACGGCCTGATCCCCGGCTATCGCGCCTGGGTCGAGGCGGCGCACGAACACGGCGCGAAATGCATCGGCCAGCTCTATCACCCGGGCGCGGCGCAGCACACCGACACGTTCCAGCCGATCATCGCGCCGTCGCCGGTGGCCGATCCCTATGAGCGGCACAACCCGCACGCGCTGACGGTCGAGGAGATCGGCCTGCTGGTCGAGGCCTATGCGCTCTGTGCCAAGCGCGCCGTGACGGCCGGCTATGACGGGGTGGAACTGCACGCCGCGCACGGCTACCTGCCGCAGCAGTTCCTGTCGGCGGCGACCAATCTCAGGACCGATGCCTATGGCGGCGGCCTGGACAACCGCATGCGGTTCCTGGTTGAGGTCTATCGCGCGGTTCGCGATGCGGTAGGCCCCGACTACTTGGTCGGCATCCGCCTGACCGCGCCCGAGCCGTTCGAGAACGGGCTGACCATCGACGATCTGGTCACCGTCTGCCGGAGACTGACGGCGCAGGGCCTCGGCTATGTCGGGATTTCTGGTGGTTCCTATGCCGGGATGCGCGGGCCGGACGATCTACCCTACGTCGCGCCCGCCTTCGTGCCGCAGGGTCCAAACGTGCCTGCGGCTGCCGCGATC
>DATJHU010000172.1:0-17871 GCA_035493715.1 Alphaproteobacteria bacterium
CATGATCCGGGGCAGCGGCTGGTCGTTGCCGCCGTTCAGCGGGGTGGCGCGGACATTGCGGGCCAGATATTCGCTGGGCTTCAGCGGCAGGTTCCATTTGCCGAGGAAAAGTTGCGCGGTGGGCGAGATCCGGTCGTCGATCTCGCGGTAAAGGAACGGCAGCCAGCCGACCCCGACCTCCGCCAGGATGATCGAGAGTGTCGGATGCCGCTCGAAGACGCCGCTATAGACCATGCCGTTCAGCAAGGTCATCGGCGCGACATGGCGATGGCTGCCGCCGATCTGGCGCAGTAGCGTAACGTCGCCGCCGGTGTTGGCCCAACCGGGGTCGAAGCGCATATGCTCAAAGCCGGTGTGCAGCATCGGCGCCATGCCCAGATCCGTTGCCGCCGACCAGACCTTGTTCCAGCTGGGATGGATCGGCGGAATGCCGTCGACCGGATAGGCCGGGATCAGGAAGATGCGGCTGCCGCGCGCGCGCATTCGGGTCATTTCTCGTACGGTCCAGTCCAGGTCGCTGAAATCCAGCGCCGTCACCGGCAACAACCGGCCCTTGCCCTCCACGCAGGTGTCGGCCAGCCATGTGTTGGCTGTGGCAAGCGTCTCCTGGCGCAGCCTCAGATCGTCGATGAAGCGGGTATAGGCGATGCCCGACAGGCAGATGACGTTCTGGATGTCGATGCCCTGCTCGTCCAGCCATTTCAGACGGGCCTGTGCGTTGGCCACCTGGAACTGGTTCTTGCCCTCGAATTCGACCCGCCGTTCGGCCTCCGCCGCCTTTTCCTCCCCGAACAGAACCAGCAGTCCCGGCGGGAACAGCGATTCGAGTGGGGGCCGCCTGGCTTCCGGCACGTCGTGCAGCAGGTCGCCGACGATCGTATCGACCGCCAACAGCGCCGGCTGGAGCTTCGGCAGCTTCGCCGCAAGTTCAGGGTAGGGGGCGAGCCAGTCGTCGCCCGGCTCGAAATGTGAATCGACATCGATGATCGTCGGCATGCCGTGTTCCCCTGTGTTCATCGCTGTAATTCTGTTGCGCTTTGCGCTTGCCACAACCATAGGACAGCGTCAGGCTGACGGCCAACGCTTAATGGATTTGCCGGGGAACGGGAGGAAACATGGCTGAGTGGGACCCTAAGGCGGGCTATAATCCGGATCACGTCGCACGTTCGATCCGGGTCGAGATCGACGCGCCGGCCTCCCTTGTGTGGGACATCCTGGTCGACCTCCCGCGCTACGGCGAATGGAACCCGTTCTGCACCAATGCGGAGTCGACGCTCGAGATGGGCGCGCCGGTGAAAATGACCATCGCCATGCCCTGGGACCCCAGCGAGACCGCGGTCATGACCGAATATGTCTGCGCCTTCGAGCCGGAAAAACTGCTGTCCTGGAAAATGGATTGGTCAGAGCCCTGGCCGTATGCCGGTCGACGCGACCAGGTGATCGAAAAGCTCGGCCCCAATCGCTGCGCCTACTACTCGACCGACGCATTCCTAGGCGACAGCGGCATCCATATCATGCGCTTCGGCTGCGCCTGGATTTCGGCGGGCTTTACCGCGACCGCCAAGGCGCTCAAGGTCAGGGCAGAGCAAATCCGTGCGGCGCGGCAAGGCAAGGCGGCCTGAGGCGCGGCGATAACAACCAACAAAGGGAGGGTTCGATGGGATTTCTAAAGGGCTTCGCGCCTCAACTGCTCAGCATCTTCCGCATCATGTTCGCGCTGCTGTTTCTTGAACATGCGACGGCAAAGCTGTTTCACTTTCCGCATGTGGCCATGTTCGATGCGGTGACCGTAACGTCGTACTTCGGCATCGCCGCGATCATCGAGCTGGTCGGTGGAGCATTGCTCGCGATCGGCCTGTTCACGCCGATCGTCGCCTTCCTGCTGTCGGGCGAGATGGCGGTCGCCTATTTCACTGTACACGCGCCGCAGGGCTTTTTCCCGCTCCTCAACATGGGCGAAGGCGCGATCCTTTACTGCTTCGCGTTCCTCTATATCGCCGCCGCCGGTCCCGGCCCGTGGAGCGTGGACGCGATGCGGTCGAGGTGAAACGAGCCGAGATTGAGGGCTTCTGAGGCCAGTGCCTTGGCGGCTCAATCCGATTTGGGAATCGCTTCGGGCTCCCCGGTAGCCGGTGGACCCGAAGTAGGCGGTTGCGGAACGGCTTCTGCGGGCGGTTCCGGCGCTGTGACGAACTCATCTGGAAGCTGGACGATCTGATAAATTTCCGCGCCGATCGTGGTCGTATCGATGAAGTTTGCCTTTTGAGTCGAACGGTCGAAGATGAACACGCCTGACAGCCTCAGCCATTCCTCAGCCGCTTCTGAAGTAGCGAGAGGAGGCATGCGGCCGTCGCCGACGCCATGGCGTGATTCCTTACGATAACCGCTTTTGCCGATTGCGAGATGCGTGGCATTGATCGCCAAGCCGCGTGCATAACCTAAGACCCCTAGAATCCTTTGAGGTTCGAATCCCGGGACAAACTTCAACAAATCTCCCGTTCCTGATTCCAGAACGTAGATGTCGTTTTCATAAACCAGGACGCTATGCGGTTCGCGCAGGTGCTCCGAGAGCGATTTGTTGTCCATAATTTCAACGATGCCGCCGCTCCGCATCTGATTTGGATGTCTTAGCCCGAAACGCGAGCTGTAAATTTTTCCATCTGAAATGCTGATATCGTTCAAATGTATGGTGTCGCTGAGTGAGTCGCCGTGGAACCACAAAGCCCTGACCGATCCATTTTCAGGGTTTACGGAAATAATCTGGTTTGTACCGGCTGATACGACCAGTATTTCATTTCCATTGGAGGCTAGACCGTGAATGTCCTTAGCCTGGGGAAGCTTGATGACTTTCTCGACTGCAAGATGCTTGCCCAAAAATGCCAGTAAGCACGGGGAAGAATGCACCGCCACGACCAGATGGGACTGATGCATAGTCGCCCCGGTTACGCTCGCAGGCTGAGAGCCCAGACTGTTTGCATCAAGATCCAGTCGTCGGAAAACCTGATGGTCGTTGATGATTGCAATTTTGGCACCGCCAGAATTGCAGAACGTAACAGCGTATTTCGGCATTGCCGGGGCCCGTTCTATTCGCAACCGCAGCTACTACTGCGGCATGTACTCGCCGCCATTGACATCGAGCGATGCTCCGGTGACTTCGCCGGCATAGTCGGACAATAACATCAGGATCGCTTTCGCGCAGTCCTGGTCGGGCGGAATGTGCCCCAGCGCGATGTTGGCGGCGACGCCAGCCTTGAAGTCTTCGACGGTCGTGCCGGTTTCCTTGGCCATGCCGGCGACGTAGTTCTCGACCGGGGTGCCCCACATCCAGCCCATCACGGCGGTGTTGACCCTGATCTGGTACTTGCCGAGCTCGGTCGCGAGTTGCCGGGTCACGCCGGCGAGCGCCACCTTGGCGACGACATAGGCGCCGTGGCCGACCAGCGTCTTGCGTGTCTCCATCGTCGACACGTTCACGATCGACCCGCCGGTCTTCTTCATGTGCGGCAGGACGGATTTCACCATCTGCAAAGAGCCGAAGACGGTGACGTCCATCGCCTTGCGCCAATCGTTCAGGTCGCCATCCTCAAATGGGATGAAGGGGGCCGAGCCATAGGCGCTGTTGACCAGCCCGTCGATCCGGCCGAACCGCTCGACCGCCGCTGCCGCCAGCCGGTCGCAATCTTCCTGTTTCGACACGTCGGCGGTGACCGCGACCGCCTGGTCGCCGATCTCCTTCGCCACGCTGTTCAGGAAATCGGTGCTGCGCGCGGCGATGACCAGTCTGGCGCCGGCCTTGGCGGCCTCGATCGCCAGCTTGCGGCCCATGCCCGGGCCGATACCGGTGATGACGACGACCTTGTCCTGGAGCAGCATGCGAGTGATCCTTAAATCTCGTTAGGTACGCTGAAATAACTTTGATAGCGGGCGAAGATCCTGCGCCGTTCGGCCGCTTCCTCGGCCTCGGCGACGCCGTATTTGTGCTTGCCGAACTTGCCCTGCGGCTTATGCGCCAGATAATCCCGGATGCGCCGCGCCGTCGCTTCGGTGAAGTCCATACCGGTCCGCTCATAGACCTTGCGCACCGCCTCGACCGGTTCGCGGATCAGATCGGCGTAGAGCGAGCTGGCGCACTGATCTTTGGGAATCTCGCCGTTCTCCAGCCAGTCGATGCTGCGGTTTAGGCCGTAAGCCATCGCCTCGGGCGACAGCATACCGGCGAACGCCTTGATCTCCATCGGCTTGTCGCTGCGAATCCAGAACAGCGTACCCATCAGGTTGGTGACCGAGGCCTGCGCCACCACTGGATCGCGGTGGGTGAACAGCACGCGCGCATCGGGGAACACTTTGAAGATCGTCGGCAGGTAATTCATGTGCGACGGCGCCTTAAGCAGCCATCGTTTGCGCGGGTTGCGGAATTGCAGCACCTGCAGCACCCGCTTGTGGAAGCCATAGGAATATTCCCAGTCGGCATTGGCTGCGAGCCATTGCATGTAGCTGGGCAGCTGGAACTGCGATGGGAAATACTCGCTGGTGAAGCAGATCGCCTGGGAGAAGATGCACTCGTTGGGCAGGCGCGCATCCATCTGGTGAATCGAGGCGAAGCTCGGCTCCACGCGCGACCACTGGGTGATCAGGTGCTGGCACTGTTCAATGCGTGGATCGCTGTCGAAGGTGGCGGCCTCGGGCGGCGGGTAAGGAAACATCATCTCCCATTGCAGCGGCGATCCCAGGTCCGGGTCGAGCGACAGCAGCTCGAACAGGATGGAACTGCCGGAGCGGGGCAGGGCGGCGATGATCAGCGGCCGGTCGATCTTCTCGTCGGCGATCTCCGGCCACTGGTTGAACGCCGCCTGGACGCCCAGCAGCGCCTTTAGCCAGTTCAGCACATCGTTGCGCGCCATCAGCCGGCCGAAGAAATTAAGCGCGGCCTCCTCGTTCAGCGATTTCACCAGCACTTCGAACGGTTCGCGCCAGCGGTCGTCGCCGAAATCGTCGAAGCCGGTCGCCCGCTTCGCAGTGGCAATCAGTTCCTCCGGCTCCAGCGGCACCAGATTGGCGATATCCATGTGCCGGCCTTCTTCATTGAAAGCGCGTAGCCATTCCGGGCGCGGCGGCGGAACCCAGTCGACTTGATCGTCAGGCATGGAACTCACTTTTAAACGAAAGCCCGCATCGTGCGGTGCCCCTCGCCGATCGCGGCCTGCAGGTCGCGCGGCGCCAGCGCATCGCCGACCAGCGAGATGTCCTTATGCTGTTGGCGCAGCTCGTCGTACAGGCTTCGCATCGGCTGGTTGGGCGTGATCATGACAACCGTGTCGGCATCGATCTTACGCGGCTTCTGCGACTGGAACGGCTGCACGGTCGTGACGCGAGGCTGGATTTCGACCAGGCGGTGACGAACCAGGATCTGGAAATCGCCCTGATAGAGCCGCTCCAGTGCCGGGACCGTGCGCATCGTCATGTCGACCTGCGGCGTCATCGATGTCAGCCGGGTGACGTATGTGACGGCGACACCTTTGGAGATCAGGAACTCGGCTGCGGCGATCGCCTCATAGTGCCCGACATCGTCGAGTACGATTGCGCTCTTACCCCAATCGCGCGGGGGTCCGAGCAGCAGGTCGGTCGAAGAGACGACATGCGGCAGGTCATAGCCCGGCAGAGGAATACCCGGCTCGCCGAATTGCACCCCGTCCATGCGCGGCAGCGAGCCGGTCGCCACCACCACCTTGTCGGCCTCGTGAGCCAGGATGGCATCGGCATCCATATAGGTGCCGAGGCGGACATCGACGCCCAGGCGATAGATTTCCCGTTCCTGCCAGTCGACGATGTCGCCGATCGTGTGCAGGCGTGGCGCCTTGCGCGCGGCATTGATCGTACCGCCCAGCTTGGGCGAGGCCTCGGCCAAGGTCACCTGATGGCCCATCAGGGCCGCGATCCGGGCCGCCTCCATGCCCGCCGGTCCACCGCCGACGACCAGGACCTTTTTGGGTTCCTTCGTCTTGACGATCAAATCCTCAGCCAGCGTCTTCTCGAAACCGACCGCCGGGTTGACCAGGCAACCCAGCCGCATGTCGCGCATCAGCCCGCCGATGCAGCCTTGGTTGCAGGCGATGCAAGGCCGCACCTCGTCGACGCGACCCTCGCGGGTCTTGCGGATCAGCTCGGGGTCGGCGATCTGCGCCCGGACCATCGAGATCAGGTCGGCGGTGCCTTCGCGCAGAATCTGCTCGGCTTCCTCCAAGGTCCGGACGCGGCCGGAGACGATGCGCGGCACGCGCACGCCTGCGGTCAGTTGGCCGCTCGACGGCAGCTCATAGCCTGTCGGCTGCTGCATGCCGCCGACCATGCAGTCCATCCGGTAATAGTCGCCATAGGACGCGTTGAAATAATCGATCAGATCCTCGTCCAGCAGCGCCTGGGTGATCTGCCGGATCTCCGGCTCGTGCAGTCCACCGACGGCGGTGGAGGCGGAAATCCGCACACCCATCGCATAGTCGCGTCCCACCGCCTTGCGGATGGCGCGGGCGATTTCCAGCAGGAACCGCATCCGGTTCTCCAGGCTGCCGCCCCAACGATCCTCGCGCCGGTTGGTGATGGGTGAGAGGAACTGGTGGATCAGGTAACCGTGGGCGGCGTGGATCTCGACGCCGTCCAGTCCGCCGGCCTGACAGCGTTTGGCGGCGCTTGCGAAGCAACCGATGATCTCCTCGATCTCGGGTTCGCCCATCGGCACCGGCACCGCGCCCAGGATCGGGCTCGGCACGTCGGACGGCGCCCAGGGAGGACGCCGGCCCTCGCCGAAGGTCTGGTGGCCGCCATGGAACAGCTGCTCGAACACCTTCATGCCGTAGGGGCGCACAGCCTTCATCATCGCTTCGAAGCCGGGGATCACCCGGTCATCGACATTGAAGAGCGTGTTCTCGCTGGAGGGGTGGACGCTGGCCGCCTCGATGATCGTCAGGCCGCAGCCGCCCTTCGCGCGGGCGACGTGATAGGCGATCGAATCTTCATCGAACGCGTGACGCGCCAGATGCGTCCCGTGGGCGGCGCGCACGATCCGGTTCGGAATCTCGACGGTGCCGATCCGGATCGGCTCAAAAATCCCTTTGAGCGCCATTGCTTCCCCTGCCTTTCGTTTGACGGCGATAATGTCGGTCCAGCCAGGGTGCGGCAAGCGATTCCGAAGATTGGCCGGTAGCATGTTGCGTTGCGGTCGAAACCCGGCTTTAAGAGATCGAAAGCCTTTTATCATTTGGCGTGTGTGTGAGAGCGAGCGCCGTGTCGATGGGCATCGCGTGCCGGCGGCAGCGCAACGACATCAATGTCCTGGTGGAAATCTATGGCCGATAACCCTGTCAGGTTGCTCCATCCGCGTAGGCATGGCGACGATCGCGGCTGGTTTTCGGAAACGTTTCGCGAAAAGGACTTTCCCGAGCTTGCCGGCGGCGTCCGCTTCGTCCAGGACAACCACTCCCTGTCGCGTGCGGTCGGAACGCTGCGCGGCATTCATTTCCAGGCGCCGCCCCACGCGCAGGACAAGCTCGTGCGCTGCGTGCGCGGCCGTATCTTCGACATCGCGGTCGATCTGCGGGCAGGCTCGCCGACCTACGGCAAATGGGTAGGCGCCGAGCTGTCGGCTGAGAACGGCAAGCAGCTCTTCGTTCCGGTCGGCTTCGGCCATGCTTTCCTGACGCGCGAACCCGACACCGAGGTCATCTATAAGGTGACGGATTACTACGCGCCCGATTGCGATGGCGGCCTGCGGTGGAACGACCCGGACATTGCTGTCGATTGGCAGCTGGACGGCGTCACGCCGCAGCTTTCGGCTAAGGATGAACTGCTGCCGCTGCTCAAGACTTTCAATTCGCCGTTCACTTATGGCGGCGGTCCTCTCCTCGCGCTTGAAAGCTGATCGACCACAATGGCTTCAGAGTCTCTTCGCGTCCTGGTTACCGGTGGTGCCGGCTTCATCGGTTCGGCATTGGTTCGGCGACTGATCGGTCAAACGGACCATCGCGTTCTCAATCTGGACAAGCTGACCTACGCGGCGAATCTGACCTCCTTGGCGTCGGTTTCCGGCGATCCGCGCTACAGCTTCGTCAAAGCCGATATCTGCGACGCCGCGGCAGTCGCAGAGGCATTCCGGTCATTCGATCCGGATGTGATCGTGCATCTGGCAGCCGAAAGTCATGTCGACAGGTCGATCGACGCGCCTGGTGAGTTCATCCAGACCAATGTGGTCGGCACCTATACGCTGCTTCAGGCGGCGCTTCGCCATTTCCGCGCGTTACCGGCGGAACGGCAGGAGCGGTTCCGGTTCCACCATGTCTCGACGGACGAAGTCTTCGGGTCGTTGGGGGCGGAGGGCTATTTCACCGAGACGACGCGCTACGATCCGCGCTCTCCCTATTCCGCCTCGAAGGCGGCATCGGACCATCTGACCCAGGCCTGGCATCATACCTACGGTCTGCCGGTGGTGTTGACCAATTGCTCCAACAATTACGGTCCGTACCATTTCCCCGAGAAGCTGATCCCGCTGATGATCATCAAGGCGTTGGCAGGGGAGAGGCTGCCGGTCTACGGCAAGGGCGACAATATTCGCGACTGGCTGTTCGTCGAGGATCACGCTGAGGCGCTTCATCTTGTGTTCGAGCGCGGAACGCCGGGCGAGTCCTATAATGTCGGCGGCGCGTCCGAGCGGACGAACATCCATGTCGTGCAGACCATTTGCGGCATCCTCGATCGGCTGCGGCCGCGCGGGGACGGCAACAGCTATGTCGAGCAGATCAGCTTCGTGACCGATCGGCCGGGACACGACCAGCGCTATGCGATCGATGCATCGAACATCGCGGCAAAGTTGGGCTGGACGCCGCGCAACACTTTCGAAACAGGCATCGAGCAGACGGTACGCTGGTATCTGGATAACGAGAGCTGGTGGCGCGACATCTTGAGCCGCACGGATGCCGCGGCGCGGCGCGGCCTGAAGGGTTAGACGCGATGGCGGAAATCTTGGTGACCGGCGGCCAGGGCCAGGTCGGGATCGAACTGGCTGCTCGCGGCTGGCCGAATGGGGTGCGGCTGTCGCTACCCACGCGCGACGAGTTGGATATCTCAGACGCGGGCAGTGTGCGGGCCTTCCTCGCCGGCAGATCCTTCGCTGCCGTCATCAACTGCGCCGCGTATACGGCGGTCGATAAGGCCGAGAGCGACATCGGCGCTGCTTTTGCTGTGAATGCACTGGGGCCCGCTTTGCTTGCCGAGGCTTTCAAGTCCGCCGGCACCCCGATCGTCCATATCTCGACCGACTATGTCTTCGACGGTGCGAAGGACGAACCCTATCTGGACAGCGACCCAATCAATCCGCTGGGCGTGTACGGCGCCAGCAAAGAGGCTGGGGAGCAGGCGATTCGCGGTGCTGCGGCCCGTGCCGTGATCCTGCGCACGGCCTGGGTAGTGAGCCCGCATCGGGCGAATTTCATCAAGACGATGCTGCGGGTCGGCGCTGAGCGTCCGGTTCTGCGTGTGGTCGCCGACCAGCGCGGTTGCCCGACCTCTGCCAAGGACCTGGCCGGGGCGGCGGCTGAGATCGCCTTGCGCCTGATCGCCGACGATCGGGCTCCAACGGGCACCTATCATTTCGTGAATGGCGGAGACACGACTTGGCACGGCTTGGCGTGTCGTGTTTTTGAAACGGCGTCGCGCCATGGTGGCCCGTCGCCGACGGTGGAGGCTATTGCGACAGCGGAATATCCGACTCCCGCGAAACGGCCAGCGAATTCGCGGCTTTCGACCGCACGATTGACTGCGGATTTCGGAATCGTACCGCGTCCGTGGCAGGATGCGACGGACGAAATCGTCGACGCGCTGATCGGCGGCAAGGGCTGAATTGAGGGATTCATGAAGGGTATCATTCTTGCGGGCGGCTCGGGCACGCGGCTCTACCCGGTTACGATCGCGACAAACAAGCAACTGCTGCCGCTATACGACAAGCCGATGATCTATTATCCGCTGTCGGTCTTGATGCTGGCCGGCATAAGGGACGTCCTGATCATCACGTCCCCCGAATTCGAAAACAGCTATAAGGCACTGTTCGGTGACGGAACCGAGATCGGTATCCGCATCAGCTATGCCGTGCAGCCAAAGCCCGAAGGGTTGGCGCAGGCCTTCATCATCGGCCGGGAATTCGTCGGCGCGGACGATGTCATGTTGGTGCTGGGCGACAACATCTTTTTCGGCGCCGGCCTCAGGCAGACTTTGAGTACTGCGATCGCGCGCAACCGGGGCGCGACCGTGTTCGGCTATCACGTTGCCGACCCCAGGCAATATGGCGTCGTGGAATTCGACGCGGAGGGGCGGCCGGTCGACATCGTGGAGAAACCGGCGAACCCGGTGTCTCCCTGGGCGGTTACCGGCCTTTATATCTACGACAACAAGGTTCTCGACATTGCCGCGGCGGTAAAGCCTTCGGCGCGCGGCGAGCTCGAGATCACTTCGGTCAACATGGCCTATCTGGAGGCGCGGACGCTCAGCGTCGAGAAGCTGGGCAGGGGGTACGCCTGGCTCGACACGGGTACGCATGATGCGCTGCTGGAGGCCGCGGAATTCGTCCGGGCCGTTCAGCATCGGCAGGGAATCCAGATCGCCTGCCTGGAGGAAATCGCTTTCGTGAACGGCTTTATATCCTTGGAGCAACTGCGCGAGCGGGCCGAGTTGTTCAAGAAGACGCCCTACGGCGCGTATTTGATAAGGTTTGCCGACGAAGTCGCCGCCGGAGTTTCGTTGACGCCTTAAGCGTGAAGGGATGCTTCGGGCGACCTAACAACAGGAATTTGCGATGGATTTCTCGCAGCATACGGTCTTGTGCATCGGCGACATCATGCTCGATCGCTTTTTCTATGGCGATATCGAGCGGATTTCCCCTGAAGCGCCCATACCGGTGCTTCGCAAGGCCCGCGTCGTTGAGATGCTTGGTGGCGTCGGCAATGTCGCCAACAACATTACGTCGCTCGGCGGCAAGGCGATCGTCATCGGTTTGGTCGGCAAGGATAGTCAGGCAACCGTTATTCGAGACGTCCTTCTGCAAAAGCCTGCCATGACCTCGGCGCTGGTCGAAACCGAGCATCGTCCGACGATCAGCAAAACCAGATTCATTGCAGCGCGTCAGCAGATCGTCCGGGCTGACGAGGAAAGCAATCTTGCTCTCCAGCCGTCCGAAGAGCGGGATTTGATCGCGGCTGTTGAACGCATGATCCCCGGCGCCGACGCGGTCATCTTGTCCGACTACGGAAAGTCGACCTTAAGCTTGGCGGTGATCGCCAAGGTGATTTCCCTGGCCCAGGCCAGAGGGATCCCGGTTTTCGTCGATCCGAAGACGAAGGATTTCTCGCGCTATCGCGGCGCGACCTGCATTACGCCCAATCTTAAGGAACTTGCGCTTGCCTCCGGGATGGCGGTCGACGACGAAGAGTCGGTCATCGCGGCGGCCAGGCAAGTCCTTGCCGGGGCGGAGGCGCAAGCGATCCTGGCGACACGTTCCGAAAAAGGCATGATCCTTGTCGAAGCCGGCGGGGAGGTTCACACCGTGGCGGCAAAGGCGCGCGAGGTGTTCGACGTGTCGGGCGCGGGCGACACCGTGATCGCGACCATGGCGCTTGCCTGCGCCAGCGGCCTGTCGATGGCGCAAGCCGTACAGATTGCGAATGCCGCTGCCGGCATTGTCGTCGGCAAACCCGGAACGGCGACCGCCGATATCGGCGAAGTCGTTCAGGCGCTGAACGATGAGGATGCGTCCGCCAACCAACTCCATCTGCGCGTGCAATCGCATGCCGAGGTCGACCAGATGATCCAGCGCTGGCGTGCGCAGGGCTTTACGATCGGTTTCACCAACGGCTGCTTCGATATCCTGCATAGCGGGCATATCGCTTTGTTCGAGGCGGCCCGGGCGCAATGCGACAGGCTGGTCGTCGCGCTGAATTCCGATGAGAGCATCCAGCGTCTGAAGGGGCCGACACGCCCGATCAACAGCTTCACCAAGCGCGCGCGGGTCGTCGCCGCGATCCGGTTCGTCGATTGCGTTACCGAGTTCGGAGACGATACGCCGTTCGAGTTGATCAAACGCTTTGTGCCCGATGTCCTCATAAAAGGGGCGGACTATACGGTCGATACAGTCGTCGGCGCGGACGTCGTCACCGCCGCCGGCGGGCGGGTGTATCTCGCACCGTTGATCGCGGGAGAGTCGACCACGAACATTATTAGCCGGAGCCGCGAGCGGGGCTGACGGCAAGATGATCTTGCCTGCGGCAAATTTATATTGCGTTTTCCATACGCGAAAATGAATACATTTTATGTAAAAGTGCGTTTTAACCCCGATAGCCGGCCCGGGGCTTAGTGAGAACCATTTGATCGGAAAGGATAAATTGTTCATTGTTACAGGAATGGGCTTATTTCCCAAATGGACGCTGTTGTACTCAGGCCGCGTAGCCTTCTTCAGTCCTTGTTCAGTGATTAAAAGAGATACCCCAGGTGGTGCGGGCTTGTTAAATATTGTCATAAATACAACCTTGCGTCCGGCATTGAGCCACGCTATGCATGCCCCGTATATTGCAGCGCACCAAGAGCTGACGCGGCTTTGCCTGATGCCGTCTGAGTGGGCCGATCGCCTTGTTAAAGCGCCGCTAATACAGGACTGACCCCATTCGAGCAGGACCGACATGCGCTATCTTCCCCCATTCGACATCGTCAAACAGGAATGCCTGTCGCCGATCGTCAGCGGTAACATCAAGTCGGATGCCGGCAAGCAGCTGATCTCCCAGGAAAGCTTCGTCCAGGCTGTGCGGCTGCTTTTGCGCGGTGTGGAAGTCGACGAAGATTGGTACGTCCAGGCTTATCCCGACATTGCCGAGGCGATTCAGGCCGGCGCGGTCAAGTCGGCGAAAATCCATTTTATCGAGAACGGCTATTTCGAGGGGCGGCTGCCGTTCGAATTGACGGTCGACGAGGACTGGTACCTCGCGACCTATCCCGACGTGGTGGAAGGCATCACGCGCGGCGATTTCCGGTCAGCCAAGGATCACTTCCAGAATTACGGTTACAAGGAAGGCCGGCAGCCGGCCGGCCTCTGAGACTAACGAGGCCGGTGCCTTCGCCGGGGTTGTGCCCCGGCAATCGGCCTGAACCGATTTAAGCGGTCGCCAGGAAGCGGCTGCACACTTCAAGGACTTCGCCCGCGCTCAGGCGGCCCAGGCAGGCCAGCGAGCGTGGGCAGTCTTCCGGTTGCGCGATATAGCACGGGGCGCAGGTCATATCCCGGCGTATCGCGACACCCGTCGGGCCGTAGGGCGCCCATTCCTCGGAAGCGATCACGCCTGAATGGACGGCCACCGTCGGCACGCCGAGCGCGGCGGCGATGTGGCTCGGTCCGCTGTTGTTGCCGACGAACAGCGCGCATCGCGGCAGGAACTCGCTGGTTTCCTGAAGCTTCAATTTCCCCAGACACGAAACGACGCGGTCCGGATTGCGCACCTCGGCCAGGATCGTGTCGGCGATCTCGATCTCATCCGGGCCGCCGATGATGGCGACGTTGACGTCGTAGTCCTTGACCAGCAGATCGATCAGCTGCGCGAAATACCGCGCCGGCCATTGCCGCGTCGGCGTGCCCGCCGCGGGGTGGATGGCGACGATCCGCCGCTCGCCGAAATCCGCAGGCAGGAATTCCGGCAGCGTGTCCATGACCTTCGGCGAGGACACGACGGTGCGATCGTCGCTGCAGGCCAGTTCGATCGCCTGGACCAGGCGGATCAGATCGTCGGAGACATGGGCGTGCTTTGCCAGGAATCGCGGGTCGCCTTCCCATTCCAGCGCGATGTCGAGCCAGGGAAAGTCGGTCTGGTGGCCGAAGCCGGCCAGATAGCGCGCGTTGGTATATTTCAGGATATGCCGGGTATCGGGCGATTTGCGCAGGTCCACGGCAAGATCGAAGCGATAGGGCGCCAGGCGCGCGCGCAGGGCCTCGAGATCCTCTTCCGACAATTCGGTCTGGCCGAGCCCGGAACGCGCATGGAAGAAGTCGAACTCGATGATTTCGTCGATTCCCGGCACGAACGACCACACCGACTTGGTGGAGCGACCCGCCATCACCGAGACGCGGGCATTCGGGAAGAACGCGCGCAGGCGCTTGATCGCCGGGATGGCGGTGACCGCGTCGCCGATATGGTCCAGCTTGTTGATCAGCAGGCGATGGATGCGGTCGGGCGACAGCAGCGGCCGGCCGGGGCATACGACGCGGAACGGCTCGCGATCGATGACGAAATCGTCGTAGTTCTTCGACAGCCGGGGATGGAAATAGGGGTCGCCGCGCAGGAACGTCTCGCCCCACAGCGCGTCGAAATTCACGCTGTCATAATCGTCTGAGATTTCGCTGCGGCTGGCCAGCTCGTGATGGATGAGCTTCATCTGCGCGGTGAAGACGTTCAGATAGCCGGCCTGCCACACGCGCAGGCAGTAATCGACGTCGTTGTTCACCACGGTGTGCGCCTCGTCGAAGCGGCCGACCTGGTCGAACACCTCGCGCCGGGTCATCAGGCAGGCGCCGGTGACGCCGATCACGTTCCTGTCCGCCAACGCCAGGCCGAAATAGCCCGGGTCGTCCTCCGGGCCGTGGCGGAATGCGTGCCGCGCCGTGCCGTTGGAGGTCAGGAAGATGCCGGCATGCTGGATGCCGCGGTCCGGATAGAGCAGCAGGGGGCCGACGATGCCGGTTTCCGGCCGCTGCGCGAAGCCCAGCAGCACGTCCAGCCAGTCGGGCGAGATGATCTCGATATCGTCGTTCAGGAACACGAGGAATTCGCCCTCGGCCTTTTCCGCCGCCAGGTTGTTGAAGCGCGACCAGTTGAACGGCTCGGTCGTGGAAACGACCTTGTCGGCGTTCTTGAATAGCCAGTCGCGCCATTCCGCGTCTTTTTCGGGAATGTTCTCGATGCAGACGATCTCGAAATTGCGATAGGTCGACGTCTCCCGGATGGTGTCGAGACAGGTCTTGATGAGACCGCCCGCCGCGCGCGTCGGGATGACGATCGAGACCAGGCCCTTGCCCTTATAGGCGCGCCGTACGCGGAAGAAGCCGGGCGCCGCCCCTTTCGCCACGGCCGCCTTGATCCCGCGCCGCGCCAGCGCGCCTTCGAGCGCCGCCTTCTCCAGCTTCGCCTCGTTGGTCTTGCCCGCCCCGCGCTCCAGCATCAGCACCGGAACGTGCCCGATCTTGGCGGCGTTCTCCGTCAGCCTGAGCACCAGGTCGTAGTCGCCCTTCGCGGCCAGATCCTCGAACGTCGCGCCCGTCCGTTCCAGCAGCGCCCGCGTCGCCAGCCACGGCCGGCCGATATAGTTGGTGGACAGCAGCAGGTCGGGCGACCAGTCGGGCTTGAAGAACGCGTCCTGCTCGCCGGTTCCCGGATTCATCTTGCGCTCGTCGCCATAGACGAAATCGGCGTCGCGGTGGCGCCCCGTCCAGGAGGCGAACTCGAAGAAGGCGTCGATGCCCAGCTCGTCGCCCGGGCGGATCAGCCCGATCAGCTCCCCGCGCGTGCCGGCGGGCGCGGCCACCAGCTGGTCCAGCCGGCGCTTTTCCTGGCCCGCCTTGTCGGAGGCAACCTTGCCGAAGACGATCTTGCCGGCAATCTCCTCCAGCCCGGTGGAGAGGTCGCGCTTGACGCGCTTCATGTCGGTGTCGGCGGTCGCCGGAACGACGGTGACCGTCCAGGCGCCGTAGGGCTGGCCGGCCAGGGAATTCAGCGTCTTGCGCGCCGCGGCCAGGTCCTTGTCCGTCGCGCCCACCGGCAGGATCAGGTTGAAGGCGGGCTCCCATCCCATTGCCAGCTGCTGTTGCTGGAACAGGTTGATCTCGGACTGGGACAGCTTGTTGCGCAGCGTCCAGGGGCCGACCTCCTCCGCGATCTGGCCGACCTCGATGGTGAATTCCAGCGGCGGCGCGGCGTTGCCGGCCTTGTCGCGCACCAGGATGCCGACCTTGTGCGGCCCGCGCGGCAGGGCGCGCGGCGGGATCACGGCCGCGAAACCGCACAGCAGCGCGTCCTTGCGGTCGGGGAAGGCGGCGGCGACGTCGTCGCGGCGGATGCCGTAATAGGCGGTGGTGATGCGCTGATCGTCGAGCGCGACGTCGACCGCCGCGACGCCTTCCTCGGCCAGCGACCAGCCGTTGATCGACAGGCTGCTGGTGACCGTGCTGGTCGCCGCGCCGTTCAGGATTGCCGGCGCGTCGATCGACACGCGGATGCCGTTCTCGTCCCCGCCGACCGGCGCCTGGCCCTCCACCGGCACGGCCATGACCGGCAGGCGCATCTCGCCGACGCCGCCCTCGTTGGTCACCACCCGAAGGCAGAGGACATGCTCCCCCTCGATCCCGCCGCCGGCGACGACGGCCTCGAAGTCGAAGCCGGAACGGCGCGCCTCGGGATGCTCGGGGAACTGGTTGCCCACATCCGCCCGGTCGATGCCCATCTTCGCCTGGCCGACCGGAAGCTCGTCCAGCAGGACGGTCAGCGTCTCGATGCCGGCGCCGCAGAACGCCCAGCCGTGCACCTTGACCTTGCCGTCCTCCGACAGGGCGAAATCGTCGCATTCCAGCCGCACCTGCGCACGGTCGGTGGTGCGCAGCGGCTTTTCCGGCTTGGCGATCACCATCGGGATGATGACCTCGCGCCTCAGCCCCCCCTTGGCCGTGCAGCGCACGCGGATGGTGCGCCGGCCCTCGCCCAGAAGCCGCGTGTCGATCACGAAGCGCAGGCCGCTGAACGCCGCGTTGTGATAGTCCGGATAGGTCTCCGCGACGTCCTCGCGTTTCATGCCGAATTCCGCCGGGCCCAGCGCCTCGTCGTCGGCGAACAGCTCGACCTTGGCGATCGGCACCAGGCAGACCGCCCAGCCGGTGATGCTGAGAAGGCCCTGCGCGTCGACCTTGCAATCGTCCACCTGCAGCCGCATCGGCGGGATGCCCAGCGAATCCAGCCCGCCCCGGCTCCATTTCCGGGTCAGCGGGTCCGGCGCCTCCGGCAGCTTGACGTCCAGCGGCTGCCGCACGGTCTCGCCGTTTTCCAGCCTGGCCACGAACTCCAGCGTCAGCGCGGCCTCCGCCGCATCCGGCAGGCGCTCGACATGGAAGGTGAAGCCGTGCTGCCCGTCCCCCGCCAGGTCGCCGAACGCCTCCTTCAGGTCGGGCCGGTCCACGCCATAGGCGACGATGCCCAGCAACGCGCCGCCATGCTCGATGGCGATCTCCCGCACCGGGCCGGATGCGATCAGCCAGCCCGCGCCGCGCACGCCGTTGGCGCCGTCATCCCCCTCGGTGATCGCCAGCGAATCGATGGCGATCCGGTCGATCGGCGACAGCGGCCGCTGCGCCGCCAGGCCCAGCGCCGCGCCCTCCTCGATATAATGCAGCAGCGGAATTTCCGGCCTGATGCCCGCCGCCGCGCATTGCTCCAGATAGAATGCGGTATCGAATTCCGGATTGGGGTCCCGCCCCTCGGCCGCGCCGAATTCGATATAGTGCGACAGGGGGTCCGCGCCGTTCAGCCCCTCCGGATCCGCGCCCTGATAAAAGGCGGAATCGAACAGGCCGCTTCGCGAAAGGACCTCATAGGCGGCGAAGAACGAGACCATTCGATTTTTGCCAGGAAATTCCAGGGTTTTGCCATGCCGGAGGTTCTCCCCCGATGCAGGTCTTTTAGTATGGTTTTGAGGTTGGAGCGTCAACCGGGCTTGCGAGCTCACACCAGCGCTTAAGCCTTGTGAGAACGGCTAAAATCCGGGATATTTAAAATTCGATATTTTCCCCGATTTAAGCAATTGAATATGCGT
>DATJHU010000173.1:0-17915 GCA_035493715.1 Alphaproteobacteria bacterium
CGTCTGGCCAAGCTGGCCGGCGGCGTTGCGGTCATCCGCGTCGGCGGTGCGACCGAGGTCGAGGTGAAGGAGCGCAAGGACCGCGTCGAAGACGCGATGCATGCGACCCGCGCCGCGGTTGAGGAAGGCATCGTCGCCGGCGGCGGTGTGGCCCTGCTCTATGGTCAGAAGGCCCTTGCCGGCGTGAAGCCGGCCAACGACGACCAGCGCCGCGGCATCGACATCGTTCGCCACGCCCTGCAGGCCCCCGCCCGGCAGATCGCGGAGAATGCCGGTTTCGACGGTTCGATCGTCGTCGGCAAGCTGCTGGAGTCGACCGACACCAACTTCGGTTACGACGCGCAGAAGAACGAGTTCACCGACATGGTGAAGTCGGGCATCATCGACCCGGTGAAGGTTGTCCGCTCCGCGCTGCAGTTCGCCGCGTCGGTTGCCGGCCTGCTGATCACCACCGAGGCGATGGTTGCCGAGAAGCCGGAAAAGAAGGCCCCGCAGATGCCGGGCGGCGGCGGCATGGGCGGCATGGGCGACATGGACTTCTAAGTCCGGTCACCCAACCGACCATACGAAATGCGAAGGCCGGAGGGGCAACCCTCCGGCCTTTTGCTTTTGTACGCAGCGCCTTAGAAAGGCATCAAACAGAACAGAACGCCTTGGGGTAAGACATGTCTGGAGCGGGTGGATTTTCGAGTGCGCGACTGGCGCGGCTGACGACGGCGATGCGGTCCTATGTCGACAGCGGCGCGGTTGCCGGCGTGACCACGCTGGTCCATCGTCACGGCGAGATCGTCCATTCCGACGTGATCGGCTGGCAGGACGAGGAAGCGCGGATCTCGATGCGGCGCGACACGCTCTGCCGCATCGCCTCGATGACCAAGCCGATCGTGTCCGTCGCCGCCCTGATGCTGGTCGAGGAAGGCAAGGTCCGTCTCGGCGAGCCCGTCGACAAATTCCTGCCCGAACTGGCCAAGCGGAAGGTCCTCCGCAGCCCCGGCGGCGCGCTCGACGATGTCTATGACGCGTCACGACCGATCACCCTCAAGGACCTGCTGCTGCATCGTTCCGGTATTGCCTACCCGTTAACCGCGGAAGGTCCGATGGCCAAGGCGCTGTTCGACTTCAACGCGCTCGTCCTGCCCGGTGACATGACAATGGACGATTGGATGGCGCGGCTGGGCGCGCTGCCGCTGGTCGCGGAACCGGGGGCGGGGTGGCATTACGGTTTTTCGACCGACGTGCTGGGCGTTCTGATCCAGCGTGTATCCGGCATGTCCTTCGCGGACTTCCTGCGCACTCGCATCTTCGAACCGCTGGGCATGGCGGACACATTCTTCTGGGTGCCCGACGACAAGATGGACCGGTTCGGCCCCGCTTACACACCCGATCCGAAGACCGGCAGGCGAATCGTCCAGGACCATCCCGGCAACAGCCGCTGGCGCAATCCCAAGAGCTTCCCCTCGGGCGGCGCAGGGCTGATCTCGACAGCCGACGATTACCTGAAATTCGCGCGGGTCATCCTCGGCCGCGGCAAGGACGGCAAGACCGGCGTCAGGCTGCTGTCACGCCCGATGTTCGACCTGATGGCCACCGACCATCTGACCGCCGCGGAACGGGCGACACCCTTCCTTGGCATGTCGTTCTGGCATGCGATGGGGTTTGGGCTCGGCCTCTCGATCGCGGACAACCCGACCCTTCAGGACTGGCCTGCGTCACCCGGCCGACTGGGCTGGCCGGGCGCATACGGCACCTGGTGGGTGGCCGACCCCAAGGAAGACCTCATCGCGCTGATGATGATCCAGCTTTACTTCGGCGCGGGCGGCTTCATGCGGACCGATTGCGAAACCGCGATCTATCAGGCGATAGACGACTAACCTTTAGATCTTCGCCGGCTTGTCGACCTTGCGGGCGATCAGCAGGTTGATCTCGCGGATCGCGGTCGACAGCAGCGGTTCGTGCGCAATGGGGCGGACGAGCTGGATCGGCGCGTCGATATCGTTGGCCGGCACCGGGAGGGCATCCATCGCGGTCTTCTCGACCATGGTATGGGTCTCGATCGCGGTCGCGGCGTGCTTGGCCCCGCTCATCAGGATAAAGGCGTCAACCAGCGCCAACGCGATGATGAGTATGATTCCAATCCGTCCCGGCACCGACATACCGTCCTCCATTCCCCACGCGAAACATGGGGCGCTTTTTGTCCCTGCCACGCAGTCAAACCGACAATCGTGGCGAAATAGAGACAGTGTTGGTACGGCGCTTGGCAGGCTGATCCTGCGGTCGTCAGGCAGCCGCGGATCAGTGGCGGATATGGAAGCCCGGGCCGGGGTCCTGCTCTTCAGGCGGCAGTTCGATCACGTCGGTGACGACAGCCATCACCGGACCGTTGCGGGAGGCTTGCACGACCGACCGCACCGCTTCTGGTTCACCGGCCAGAAGGGCCTCTACACTGCCGTCTTCGCGGTTGCGGACCCAACCGTCGATGCCGCGACCCACGGCTTCGCGCACGATCCAGGCGCGAAAGCTCACGCCCTGCACACGGCCGCGAACGATGATGTGGGTCATGTGGCGCATGCTGCCTCCTTGGCTGTCAGGCGCCGGGCGCCACCGTGATGCAATGGGCGATCGCCTTGCAGGCCTTCTTGGCCTCACCGGCCTCAAGTCCTGCCAGCCGGGCGCGGTAAAGCGTGCCGTGCTTTTGCTGCAGCGGGGTCACGACCGGCGTCGCATGCTTCAGTGCGTCGGGCGCGCGTTTGATGGCCTGCTTTATGGCCTGCTCGGTCGCCTGCCGCGTGGCGTAGGCGCCAACCTGGATGCTCCAGCCGGCCGGTTCGGCCTTGGCGCTCTTGCTGGATCGCGCGGCGGCCGTCGGCTTGGTCGGAGTCGCCATCGCCAGCTTTTGGGGTGGCGTCTTATGCACGCGTTTCGACCGCGGCGGGGGCGCGATGTCGGCGCCGTCTTCGGCATCGCCTTGTCCGCTGATCGCGGCCAGCGCCCCGATTGTCGTCGGGCGCTTGGCGCCGATGCGGACACCGGAGGCTGTCCTGGTGGTCGCGGTCGGCTGCGGGATCGGCGTCGTGTCGACTGAATTCGCGATGCCGGCCGCGTTCGTCGGGCCGGCGCCGGGATCGACTTGCGCGATCGGCTTGGCAGTGGCCATCGCCGTGGCGGCAGGCGGCTGGGATGAGCCGCTCGCGCTCAGGTCTGCCGGCTTGTGGACTGGAACCGGAGGCGGCGCGGCGGTCGTCATCGCGATACCGCCGGCCTTCTGAAAGCCGTCGTCGAGAAGTCCCGCCATATAGTCGTCGCGCTGCACCGCGCTGATACCGCCGAAGACCACGCCGATCAGGCGACGGCCGCCCCGCACCGCCGAGGCCGCAAGGTTGAAGCCGGACGCGTTGGTCAGGCCGGTCTTCAGCCCATCCATGCCTTCGTAGCGGCTCATCAGGTGGTTGTGGTTGGCGTGCGGGATGCCGTTATAGGTGAACTCCCGCACCGAGAAGTAGTGATAATATTGTGGAAAACGCTTGATCAGCGCGCGGCACAGGATCGCCATGTCGCGCGCGGTCGAGATTTGCGCCGGGTCCGGCAGGCCGTTGGAATTCCGGAAATTCGTGTTGACCATGCCCAACTGGTGAGCCTTGCGGGTCATCAGCTGTCCGAACCGGTCTTCCGAACCGCCCAGCCCCTCGGCCAGCACGACTGCGGAATCGTTGGCGGATAGCGTCACCAGCGACAGGATTGCATCCTCGACGCGGATCGACTGGCCGGCCACCAGGTTCAGCTTTGTCGGCGACATCGACTGCGCATGTTCCGACACCGACAAATTGCGCTGCAGCGAAAGTCGGCCGGATTCTAGCGCCTCGAATGTCAGATAAAGCGTCATCAGCTTGCTCATCGACGCAGGATGGAGCAAGCGGTCCGGGTTCATCTGACTGATGACCTTGTCCGAGTTGGCATCGACCACGATCGACGCGTCGATCGCCAGGGCCGGCTGGGCAAAGAAGAAGGCGGTTGCCAAAAAAGCGCACAAAACCAGGGCGCTGAAGCGCTCGATCCGGGCGCCGACGCGCGCGGATAAGGGGTGGATATGCCCGGTTTTCGTACGCACCCTGGGCGAACCTCCGTCAAAAAAACACTGCGAATCATCGATACGAGTCGGCGATTCGCGTGTCCAGAGAAAAATGATGCGAATTGAACACGCTGCAGGGCGTCTTGACAACGTCACCTGCAGATCGCAATAGTTATGCTGCGCTGCAACATAATCCACGTTTGGATTGTTCTCGCGGTTGCACCAACCTTTCGTCAAGGAGCGCATCATGACCACTGAGAAAACCAAAACCGCAGCGAAAGTGCTTCCGGCCGCCAGCGTCGTCGAAACGGCGAAGGAGCAATTCGCCAAGGCGACCGAGACCCATTTCAAGGCAGCCGACGAAGCCGCGGCCCTGGGCAAGTCCAATGTCGAAGCCGTGATGCAGGCCGGCTCCATCTTTTTCCACGGCTTCGAGGAGCTGACCCGCAGCTTCGTGGGGCTGACTCAGGCGCAGGTCGAGGCCAGCATGTCGGCAGCCAGGGCGATGATCGGCGCCAAGACGCTGACGGAGTTGACCGACCTGCAGACCAGCTACAGCAAATCGGCTTTCGATCACGCCGTATCCGATGCGACCCATATCTCCGAACTGGCGATCAAGATCGCAAACGACACGGTAGAGCCGCTGAGCGCCCGTCTGACGGCCACAATGGAGCAGATCACCAAGCCGGCCTTCGCGACGTTTTAAAGCGCGGCGAAACCGCAACGACAGGCGCCCGGCCCTCCACAGGCCGGGCGTTTTGCGTTCGGTGCCAGCCCGGTAGCCCCTAATCTCTGGCGAAAGCCGACTTTCCTTGCTAGTGCTTATACGCAGAAGAATGTTGCAAGGGAGCCGTTGATGATTCGTGGCCTCATAGTCGCAGCCGGCGTGGCGTGCGTCGCGATGGCGACACCGGCGCGGGCGGAAGACGATCTCTGGCGCTCGCAGCTTGAAATGGGCGTCTTCGACGTCTTCCACAAGGCCAATTCCGGAGCGTTCGACCTTCAGATTCGGCCCGGCTGGCGTTTGTGGGATTTCGGCGTGTTTGCCGGTGGCATGGTAACCACCAAGGGCGCCGCGATGGGTTATGGTGGCATCACGCTGGATATCCACGTGACCGACCATCTCCTGATCCTGCCGGACGCCGCGGTCGGCTATTACTGGCATGGTGACGACAAGCGCCTGTCCTACGGGTCGACGGCCGAGTTCCGCACAGGTATCGGTGTCGCCTACGAGTTCGACAACGGCTGGCGTCTGGGCGCCGATATCCACCACATCTCCAACGCCGGGCTCGACAAGAAGAACCCGGGTGTCGAAATCGCGGCGGTCACGCTGGCGATCCCGCTGTTCGGCAAGCCGGAGCCCATGGCCGATATCGCGCCGGCGGCACCGCCGCCCGCGGCGCCGCCGCAGGCCGCGCCGCTCAGCTATCTGGTGTTCTTCAACTTCAACAAGTCCGACCTGACGGCCGAGGCCCAGACGATCGTCAAGACCGCGGCGGAGAATGCCGCGAAGGCGAAGCCGACCCGGCTCACTGTCACAGGCCATACCGACACGGTCGGATCGGACGCCTACAACATGCGTCTGTCCATGCGCCGCGCCCAATCGGTCCAAAAGGAGCTGGTGCGCGATGGTGTGCCGGCCGACGAAATCGCCATCTTCGGCAAGGGCAAGCGAGACCTGCTGGTGCCGACCGCCGACGGCGTGAAGGAGCCGCAGAATCGCCGTGTGCAGATCGTCTTCGAATAAATCGACACTGCCGAACCGACCGGATGCGGCCGCCGACGGGATGTTGGCGGCCGTATTTTTTTGTCCGGAACGGGCAGTTTTTTATCCGGAACGGAATTGGCGATTTGCGGCCTTTGAACCTGTGTCACGAAGGGCCATATTAGGATGCACGTAACCCCTAGAGACCGACTCACGGTGGTCGGGACATTCCGGAAAGATGGCGGACACTAACAGGCACGACGACGACGGTCCGGTTATCGGCGCGGTTACCAAGACCCGCGTCGAGACCAAGAAACCGTCCATGTACAAGGTACTGATGCTGAACGACGACTACACCCCAATGGAGTTTGTCGTGCATGTGCTTGAGCGGTTTTTCCGGAAGAGCCGCGAAGAATCCACGCAGATCATGCTGCATATCCATCGGCGGGGCGTCGGGCTGTGCGGCGTTTTTACGTACGAAGTCGCCGAGACCAAAGTGACGCAGGTGATGGACTTTGCACGCCAGCACCAACATCCTCTTCAATGCACCCTGGAGAAAGACTGAGGCACCCATGCTCTCACGGAACCTCGAGCAGACGCTCCGTCAGGCCCTCGCGCAGGCGAACAGCCGCAGGCACGAATATGCGACGCTCGAGCATCTTCTCCTGGCCTTGACGGAAGACCAGGACGCTGTAGCCGTTATGCGGGCCTGCGGCGTGGACATCACGAAACTTAGGAAAGACGTCACCGACTATATCGACTCGGAACTGGCCAATCTCGCGGTCTCGCATCCCGACGACGCCAAGCCGACCGCCGGCTTCCAGCGCGTGCTGCAGCGCGCGGCTATCCACGTTCAGTCCTCCGGGCGGGAAGAAGTGACCGGCGCCAACGTGCTGATCGCCCTCTTCTCCGAACGGGAGAGCCATGCCGTGTATTTCCTGCAGGCGCAGGAGATGACGCGGTTCGACGCGGTCAATTTCGTGTCGCACGGCATCGCCAAGATCCCGGCTCACTCCGAGGCCAAGCGGGTCAGCGGCGCCGATACGGATGCGCAGGCCGAAAAGGTGGTGAAGAAGGGGACGGAGGCGCTGGACGCCTATTGCGTCAACCTGAATCGCAAGGCCACCTCGGGCAAGATCGACCCGTTGATCGGGCGCGAGCTTGAGATCGAGCGCACGATCCAGATCCTGTGCCGCCGGTCGAAGAACAATCCGCTCTATGTCGGCGATCCCGGCGTCGGCAAGACCGCCATCGCCGAAGGGTTGGCGCGGCGCATCGTCCATGGCGAGGTGCCGGACGTACTGAAGGACGCCACGATTTATGCGCTGGACATGGGCTCGCTGCTCGCCGGTACGCGCTATCGCGGCGATTTTGAGGAACGGCTGAAGGCGGTGATCGGCGAGATCGAACAGATGGCGGGCGCGATCCTGTTCATCGACGAGATCCACACGATCATCGGCGCCGGCGCCACGTCGGGCGGTGCGATGGATGCGTCTAACCTGCTGAAGCCGGCATTGGCTTCGGGTACGCTCCGCTGCATCGGCTCGACCACCTATAAGGAATATCGCAGCTATTTCGAGAAGGACCGCGCTCTGGTCCGCCGCTTCCAGAAGATCGACGTCAACGAGCCGACTGTTGAGGATTCGATCAAGATCCTGATGGGGATCAAACCCTATTACGAGAAGCATCACCGCATTCGCTATACCAACGACGCGATCAAGACGGCGGTTGAGCTGTCGGCGCGCTATATCAACGACCGTAAGCTGCCTGACAAGGCGATCGACATCATCGACGAGGTTGGCGCCGCGCAGATGCTGCTGCCCGAACATCGCCGCCGCAAGACGATCGGCGTGAAGGAGGTCGAAGCGGTCGTCGCCAAGATCGCCCGCATCCCCCCGAAGAGCGTCAGCCGCGACGACAAGGAGGTGCTGAAGCATCTGGAGTCGACGCTGAAGACCATGGTCTTCGGCCAGGAGAAGGCGATCGACGCGCTGACCAGCGCCATCAAGCTGGCCCGCGCCGGGCTGCGCGATGCGGAGAAGCCGATCGGCTCGTACCTGTTCTCAGGCCCGACCGGCGTCGGCAAGACCGAGGTCGCCCGGCAGCTGTCGAAGGCACTGGGCATCGAGCTTACCCGCTTTGACATGTCCGAATACATGGAGCGTCATACGATCAGCCGCCTGATCGGCGCCCCGCCGGGCTATGTCGGGTTCGACCAGGGTGGCTTGCTGACCGATTCCGTCGATCAGCATCCGCATCAGGTGCTGCTGCTCGACGAGATCGAAAAGGCCCATCCGGATCTCTTCAATATCCTGCTGCAGGTCATGGATTACGGGAAACTGACCGACCATAACGGCAAGGTCGTCGATTTCCGGAATGTCATCCTGATCATGACGACCAATGCCGGCGCCGCCGATATGGCGAAGGAAGCGATCGGCTTCCAGAGGGTCGGGCGCGAAGGCGAGGACGAAGAGGCGATCAACCGGATGTTCACGCCGGAATTCCGCAACCGGCTGGACGCGATCATCCCGTTCAGCGGGTTGACCCCGGAAATCCTCCAGCGCGTGGTCGACAAGTTCATCATTGAACTGGAAAGCCAGCTGGCCGACCGGGGCGTCATGATCGAGCTGACCGACGCGGCGCGGAATTGGCTGGGCAAGAAGGGCTACGACCCCAAGATGGGCGCCCGGCCGCTGGCCCGGACGATCCAGGAGCATGTCAAGAAGCCGCTGGCCGAGGAACTCCTGTTCGGGCGCCTCGCCAAGGGCGGTCTCGTCCGGCTGGACGTCGTGGACGACAAGATCGTCTTCGACTATCCGGGCGGCCAGCCGCCGGCTCCACCGGTGGTGGAGACAAAAGAGCCCGAGTTCGTCGAGACCTGATCAGGCAATGCGTAGGATGGGTGGAGCGTAGCGATACCCATCTTTCGCACCTGATGGGTTTCGCTTCGCTCTACCCATCCCACGAAATCCTTCATAGAGTTCCCGCCTAACAAAAGGGCAGGGGAAGATGGCGGATTTCGTTCTGGTGCATGGCGGCCTGCACGGCGGCGCCTGTTGGGATCTGCTGCGGCCGGAGCTTGAGAAGCGTGGCCACCGCACCTTCGCCATGGACCTGCCGATCGATCGGCCGGGCGTTTATATGGAGGGCTATGCCGAGGCCGCTTTGACAGCGGTCGCCGGCGAGGCTGCGGACGATGCCTTCCTGGTCGGTCATTCCATGGGCGGGATGGTCATCCCCCTTATGCTGAAGGGCCGCCCGAATGCGCGGCTGATCTTCCTATGCGCTGGCTTTGCCCATACGAACGACGAGGAGCATCTCGAGGGCTTGAACGCTACGACCCGCGATTTCTTCGGCTGGCTGATCACCGACGACCAGGGACGGGTGAGCATGTCGCGGGAGAATGCGATCATGGCTTTCTATCCCGATGTCGATCCCAAGATCGCGGACTGGGCCGTGTCCCAGCTGCGCCCGCAATGGCACGAGGCCTTCTCCAAGGTTGGGCCGGTCGCGCCCTATGCCGACAAGGTCGCGCAGGTGATCTACACCACCAACGACAGGATTATCGACGCGGAGCGGCATCGCAAGATGGCGGAGAAGCGCTTCGGCATCGAACCGGTGGCGCTGCCCGGCGGGCACTCGCCGTTCCTGTCCTATCCCGCCGAACTGGCGGAGACGCTGCACTGGGCGGCGCGATGAAATACGACCTGATCGTTCGCGGCGGGCTGGTTGTCGACGGCACCGGATCGGAGCCGTTCAAGGCCGATATAGGGATCGTCGGCGACCGCATCGCGGCGGTCGGGACCGTGTCCGGCGAGGCGCATGAAGAGATCGACGCCTCGGGGGCGATCGTGACGCCAGGCTTCGTCGACATTCACACCCATTACGACGGTCAGGCGATCTGGTCGAACCGGCTGAATCCGTCCTCCTCGCATGGCGTCACGACCGTCGTCATGGGCAATTGCGGCGTCGGTTTCGCGCCGTGCCGCCCCGCCGACCATCAGACGCTGATCGACGTGATGGAGGGGGTGGAGGACATTCCCGGCATCGTCATGGCCGAAGGCCTGAACTGGAGCTGGGAGACCTTCCCCGAATATCTCGACGCGCTCGAGGCGCGGCCGCGTGACATCGACGTCGCCGCGTTCCTGGGGCACGCGCCGCTGCGCGTCTATGTCATGGGACAGCGCGGCGTCGACCGCGAACCGGCCGGTCCGGAAGACCTCGCGGAGATGCGCCGGCTGACGTGCGAAGCAGTCGAGGCCGGGGCGCTCGGCGTCGCGACCTCGCGCATCTTCGTCCACAAGATGAAGGACGGCCGCGACATCCCCTGTACCAACGCGCCGCAGGAAGAGTTGCGGGAAATCGCCAAGGGGCTGACCGACGCCGATGCCGGGATCTTCCAGATGGTGCTCGACGTGCCGCGCCTGCCGTGGCGCGACGAGATCGGCTGCGTCATCGACATTGCCAGGCATTCCGGCCGGCCCGCCGCGCTCGGTCTCGGCACGCCGAACGAAGGTCCGCCGATCTGGAAGGAGGCGTTGTCGATGATCGAGGAGGACCATGCCGACGGTGTGACAGTCCTCGGCGAGATATTGCCGCGCCCGGTCGGCGTCGTGGCCGGGTTCGAGCTGTCCTTCCACCCGTTCTGCCAGCTCGAATCCTACAAGCCGCTCGCGGCCCTGCCGTTCGCGGAACGGGTCCGGGAACTGCGCAAGCCCGAGGTGCGCGCCCGGCTGATCGCGGAGGATGCCACCGAACCGGTCTCGCTCGCCGCTATCGGCCGTTATTTCGACTGGATGTTCCCGTTCGGCGACCCGCCCAACTACGAGCCGCCACGCGAGACCAGCATCTCCGCCCAGGCCAAGGCCAAGGGGGTATCTCCGGCAGAGGTCGCCTACGACCTGATGATGGAGAATGACGGGCAGGGTAAGCTGCTGATCACGGTCGGCAACTATTACGAGGGCAGCCTGGATGCTCTCCATGACCTCATGAACCATCCGCACACCGTGATGGGGCTGGGCGATGGCGGCGCGCATTACGGGGCGATCTGCGATGCCAGCTATCCGACCTTCTTCCTGACCTACTGGTCGCGCGACCGGAAGGGCGACCGCATCCCGCTGCCCAAGGCTGTCCGCGACCTGGCGCGGACACCGGCCGAAGCGGTCGGACTGCTTGACCGGGGCCTGCTCAAGCCCGGCTTCAAGGCCGACCTCAACGTCATCGATTTCGATCGCCTGACGCTGCATGCGCCGGCGGTCAAATACGATCTGCCGGCGGGCGGTCGCCGGCTCGATCAAACGGCGGACGGCTATGTCGCGACGATTGTCTCGGGCAAGGTCATCGCACGTGGCGATCGGCCGACAGGCATGTTGCCCGGCCGTGTGGTTCGCGGGGCGCAGACCCCACCGCCTCAGCCTCCGAACTGATAACCCGACAGCGTCGAGCCCATCATGTTGTCTGAATAGCAGCGCCTGCCGATATCGCTGCCAGCTGCCCCGGCGGCGACCATCAGCGGGATCAGATGCTCTTCGCGCGGATGGGCGTCGCGCGCGGCGGGGGCGGCCGTCCAGTGCGCCAGCTTCTCGTCGCGTTGCGCGGGGTCAGGATCGGTCGCGGCATCCGACAGCCAGGCATCGAACACGCCCGAAGCGGTCGGCGGCAGGCCGAGGCGATAGGCGTCCATGTTGTGATAGCTCATGCCGCTGCCGACGATCAGGACGTTCTTTTCGCGGAGTGGCGCCAGCGCGCGGCCGGTGGCGATGTGCTCTGCCGCGTCCAGCCCGGCCTTCAGCGACATCTCGACGATCGGGATATCGGCGTCGGGATAGATCAGCTTGAACGGGATGAAGACCCCGTGGTCGTGCCCGCGCGCCGGGTCGATTTTGGCAGCGATGCCGGCGGCGTTCAGCAGTCGCACGACCTCCGCGGCCAAGTCAGGCGCGCCCGGCGCATCGTAGCGCAGGCGATAGGTGTGCTCGGGGAAGCCGTAATAATCATAGATCAGCGACGGTTCGGCGGCGCCGGTCACGGTGAAGACCGGTTCTTCCCAATGGGCGGAGACAACCAGGATCGCCGAAGGCCTTTCCGGTAGGGCCTTGCTCATGTCCTTCAGCCAATCGCCCATCCGGTCCCACAGGTTCGCCGGCTGCCAATCCATGAAGAAGCAGGGGCCGCCGCCATGCGGGATGAAGAAGGTCGGCGTGCGTTCGCTCATCGATCGGTTCTCTCGCCGTGACGGAACGGCGAATGCTCGGCCAGCATCGCCATGTGGTGCTCCATCGCCGCGCGCTCCTGCGTCAGGAACTGGTCGATGGCGTTGCGCAGGCCGGCATGCTCGATCCAGTGCGCGCTCTCCATGCGGACCGGCAGATAGCCGCGCTGGATCTTGTGCTCGCCCTGGGCCCCGGCCTCGACCCGAGCCAGGCCCCGGGCGATGGCGAATTCGATGGCCTGGTAATAGCAGGTCTCGAAATGCAGGAACCTGAAGTCGGCGCTGCAGCCCCAGTTCCGGCCATAGAGCGCTTCGGATCCCAAGAGGTTCAGCGCGCCCGCGACCCACTTGCCCTCATGCCGCGCCATGATCAGCACGATCCGGTCGGGCATCGTGCGGCCGATCTGCTGGAAGAAATCGCGCGTCAGGTAGGGCGAACCCCATTTGCGGTCCGACGTGTCCATGTAGAAGCGATAGAACACGTCCCAGTGCTCGGGCTTCAGGTCGCCGCCGGTCAGCGTCACCATCTCGATGCCGGCCTCGGCCACCTGCCGCCGCTCCTTGCGGATGTCCTTGCGCTTGCGCGACGACAGCGCGCCCAGGAAATCGTCAAAGCTGCCATAGCCGTCGTTCTGCCAATGATACTGGCATCCGGCGCGGATCATCCAGCCGGCATCCTCGAAGGCCTCCCGGTCCTGCGCCTCGAGGAAGGTGGCGTGGACCGAGGACAGGCCGCGATTCTCGGCGACAGCCGACAGGCCTTCGATCAGCGCGCCGCGCAGCGCCGAGGCGTTGCCGCCGGGCGGCACCAGCAGGCGTGGGCCCGTCGCCGGAGTGAAGGGCACGGAGACCTGCAGCTTGGGGTAATAGCGCCCGCCGACCCGCTCGATCGCCTGCGCCCAGCCATGGTCGAAGACATACTCGCCATAGGAGTGGGATTTCACATAGGCCGGCACGACGCCGAGGAGTTGCTTGGCGTCGTCCTGCATGATCAGGTGCTGCGGCTGCCAGCCGGTATGCTTGGCGGCCGAGCCGCTGTCCTCCAGCGCCGCCAGGAAAGCGTGGCTGACGAACGGATTGTCCGGACCCGCGCACGCGTCCCAGTCGGCTGGGGCGATCGCGGCGATGTCCGTTTCGATTCGGAGGGTGACGGTTTGGGGATCGGTATCGGGCATTTTTGTGCAAGACAAAGATGGCCCGGCAGGCGATGCTCGGCAACCGCCTTGCGGTGGAAAATGCGCGCGTTGTGACGCGGCACCGCAGGTTGCGGCTCAATCAACGACAAGGAGACGCGGATGTCGCTCTATATCCTGGCGCTGCTCATCGGCGTGATCGCCGGATTGCGGGCGATGACCGCACCGGCCGCCGTCAGTTGGGCAGCCTATCTCGGCTGGATCAATCTGCAGGATACGCCGCTCGCCTTCCTGGGATCGCCTATCGCTGCCTATATTCTTCTGCTGGCGGCGCTCGCCGAGCTGGTCACGGACCAGCTGCCCAAGACGCCCAGCCGCACGGTGCCGGTACAGTTCGGCGCCCGGATCGTCACGGGCGGCCTATCGGGGGCGGCGCTCGGCGCGGCCGGCGGGTCGCTGATCGGCGGGTTGGTTGCCGGCATCGTCGGCGCGGTGATCGGCACGCTGGCCGGGGCCGCGGGACGCGGAGCCCTCGCCGGGGTGTTCGGCAAGGATATGCCGGCGGCGCTTATCGAGGATGCGGTCGCCATCGTCGGCGCGATCCTGATCGTGCACGCATGACGGCGACCTTCGACGCCATCGTCGTCGGCGCCGGTCAGGCCGGCCCGGCGCTTGCCGGCCGGCTGACGGCTTCGGGCATGAAGGTCGCGGTGGTCGAGCGCAAGCTGTTCGGCGGCACCTGCGTCAATACCGGCTGCATCCCGACCAAGACGCTGGTCGCCAGCGCCTATGCCGCGCATCTCGCCCGGCGCGGCGCGGAATACGGCGTCGCGATCGGCGACGTCGCGGTCGACATGAAGGCAGTGAAGGCGCGCAAGGATCGCGTGTCGGGTGCGTCGCGCAGCAATATAGAGACCTGGCTGGGCGGGATGGCCGGCTGCATCGTTTATCGCGGCCATGCGACGTTCGAATCGCCGACCACGCTCAGGGTCGGCAACGAGGTGCTCAGCGCTCCGCGGATATTCCTCAATGTCGGCGGACGGGCGAACCGTCCGGACATGCCCGGCATCGATAGCGTGAAGACGCTCAACAATGTCGACATATTGGCGCTCGACGCGCTGCCTGAGCATCTGGTGGTGGTCGGCGGCAGCTATATCGGGCTCGAATTCGCCCAGATGTATCGCCGCTTCGGCGCCAAGGTGACCATCGTCGAAAAGGCGTCGCGGCTGATCCCGCGCGAGGACGAGGATATATCGGCGGCAATCAAAACGATCCTGGAGAATGAAGGGATCGCGATCCGGCTGGATGCCGAATGCATCAGCTTCGCACCGCGCGGCGACAGGATCGGCGTCGGGGTGAATTGCACGGACGGCGACCCGGTGGTCGTGGGGTCCCACGTGCTGCTCGCCGTCGGGCGCCGCCCGAACACCGACGATCTGGGACTCGAAGCTGCGGGCGTCCAGGTTGACGGGCGTGGCTACATCGTCGTGGACGATCAACTGCGCACAACCACGCCCGGCATCTGGGCGATGGGCGACTGCAACGGCACGGGCGCCTTCACGCATACCGCCTACAACGATTTCGAGATCGTTGCCGCCAACCTGCTGGACAACGACCCGCGCCGGGTGAGCGACCGGATCGTGACCTACGGCCTGTTCGTCGATCCGCCGCTGGCCCGCGCCGGCATGACCGAGGCGGAGGTCCGCAAGAGCGGCCGTCCGGCGCTGATCGGCACCCGCCCGATGACCCGCGTCGGCCGCGCCGTGGAGAAGGGTGAGAGCCAGGGCTTCATGAAAATGCTGGTCGACGCGGAGACCAAGAAGATACTGGGCGCCGCGATCCTGGGCGTAGGCGGCGACGAGGCGATCCACTGCGTGCTGGATATCATGTATGCCGATGCGCCCTACACGACGATCCAGCGCGCGGTGCATATCCACCCGACAGTGGCGGAGCTGGTCCCGACCGTACTGGGCGATCTCAAGCCGCTATGATTTCGGCCCCGACCCTAACGCCCGCATCAGCGCGACCTTCATCCGGGTGAAACCGGCGGCGTTGGGATGGACGCCGTCGCCGGTGAAAGACGGGTTGAAATCGCCGGCCGTGTCGGCAAGCGCCGCGTAGTAGTCGATGAAAACGATGCCTCGCCGTTTGGCGTAGGCCTTCATCCAGGCGTTCAGCTCCAGAATGTGCGCCGTCGGCATCACGGTCGGGCTCCAGTCGTATTTCCGGGCCGGCGGGATCGCCCCCAGCAGCACGCGGATGCGATACAGCTTCGCCAATTCGACCATCGCCATGATGTTGTTCTTGAAGTCCTGTGGCGATTCCGGGCCGGTATTGCCTGCGATATCGTTGGTGCCGCCCTGGATATGGACCGTCTGCGGCTTCAGTGCGACTACGTCCTGATAGAAGCGTAGCAGCAACTGCGGCGTCGTCTGCCCGGCGATGCCGCGATTGACATAGCCGTTGCTGAAAAGCTCCGGCTCGGCCCCGCCCCAGGCTTCGGTCACCGAGTCGCCGATGAAGACGATCTTGGGCTGCCCGACCGCCGCGTTCTCGGCGGCATAGCGGCAGAGATTGGCGAAGTCTTTCTCAGGCGCGGGCGCGGGGCAGGGATTCGGCACCATCCCGGCCTTGGGCGGCGGTGGCATGGCAGGCTCGGCCCATGCGCCCGACGCAACCGCCCAGGCACACAGGATCAGGCTGAAAAGACGCCGGCCGGTCATTCGACGGCGAACAGCGCCTCGACTTCGACCGCGGCGTCGAGCGGCAGGGAGGGTACACCCACGGCGGCGCGGGCATGGATGCCGGCATCGCCCAGGATCGCGGCGATCAGGTCGGACGCGCCGTTCGCCACCTTGTGCTGCTCCACGAACTCCGGCGTCGAGGCTACGAACGCGCCGAGTCTGACGCAGCGCTTGATCCGGCCGAGGTCACCCAGCGCGGCCTGGGCCTGCGCCAGGATGTTGATCGCGCAGAGCCGCGCCGCGCGCTGTCCGTCTTCCAGCGCGACCCCGGCGCCCAGCTTCCCCTTCACCGCGACCGCTCCGCTTTCCATCGGCAGCTGTCCGGAAATGGTCAGAAGACCGCCGGCGATCACGAACGGCACATAGTTGGCGGCCGGCAGGGCGGGGGTGGGCAAGGCGATGTTCTGTTCGGCAAGGCGGCGGTCGATCTCGATGGACATGATATCGTTACCTGATCCGGATATGTGATTTGTCAGTAGCGTGCATCTTACGGCTCCATTCGCTGGACCTCTGCACGCGCCGGTGCCATATTACACGCATTGGATAATCCATATCCCCCACTTTTGAACGTTTGATCGCGATGGCCAAGCTCTCGCTCCAGAATGTCTTGAGCAACTTCTACATCCGCGTCGTCACAATGCGGCGTGGCAAGCTGGTCGGAACGGACGGATTCGGCAACGAATATTACCGTGCGACCAAGCCCGGCCAATGGGGACGGGAGCCGCGCTGGGTGATTTATGCCGGCCAGGACGAGGCATCGATGGTGCCGGCCGAGTGGCATGGCTGGCTGCACCACCGCTTCGCCGAGCCGCCGACGGTACAGCCGCCGGTGCATCGTCCCTGGCAAAAGCCCCATATCCCCAACCATACCGGGACCGAAGAGGCCTACCGTCCCCCGGGTCATACGCTGGAAGGCGGCCATCGTGCACGTGCTACTGGCGACTATCAGGCCTGGACCCCATCTTAAGGTCCGGCGGTTAGCCGTCCGATCCATTTTTCAAGACATTTGGAATCATGCAACGTAACGCCATTGAACCGATTTTGGGCGCGCTGGTGCTGGTTGTAGCGGTCGCCTTCCTCGTTTTCGCATACAACAAGGCGGGACATCGCACCTACGGCGGCTATACGCTGACGGCGCGTTTCTCGTCCGTCGACGGGCTGGAGAACGGCAGCGATGTCCGTATCGGCGGCGTCAAGGTCGGCCAGATCACGTCGATCACGATCGACCCCGCGACCTATCTGGCGATGGTCGAATTCAACCTTGCACCCCAGGTCAAAGTGCCGACCGACAGCGTCGCCTCGATCGCGAGCGACGGCCTGCTGGGCGGCAAATATCTGGGCATCGAACCCGGCTCGAGCGACGACATGCTGAAAGCCGGCCAACGCGTTTCGCGGACTGAGGCTTCGGTGTCGCTGGAGAGTTTGATCGGTCAGTTCATCTATAGCAGCGCCGGCGGCTCCAGCAGCGGCGCGAAAGACGGCGGCAAGGGCGCCGCACCCTCTACTGGCCAGAATGGGGCCGGTCAGCAGCCGGCCGGCGCACAACCCGGCTCCGCGCACCCTTGATCCGCGCCGCCCGACTCGCCGCCGGCTTTGTGCTGGCATTTGTTTTCGCGTCCGCGGCCGTGGGCCAGGACGAACTGCCCAAGGACGCCCCCCCGCCGCCAAAGGTGGTTACGCCCAATTTGCCGGCCGAGACTCCGCTCGATCAATCGGCGCTGCCGCCCGGCACCATGGTCGACCAGCCGGTCGCCATGCTGCAGGCGCTCGACAAGATCACCGCGCGGGTAAAGCGCATTCCGGTCAAGGTTGGGCAGACGGCCACGTTCGGCACACTGTCGATCCAGGTCGATGCCTGCCGCAAGTCACCGCCCGAGGATTCGCCGGAGGCCGCCGTGTTCGTAAAGATCACGGACAGCCGTTTCCAGCCGCCGAAGACGGTCTTTTCGGGTTGGATGTTCGCGTCCAGCCCTGCGCTCTCCGCGTTGGACCATCCGGTCTACGATATCTGGGTCGTCGACTGCACCAGCGATACGACAGTCGCCGGATCGATCTC
>DATJHU010000174.1:0-18626 GCA_035493715.1 Alphaproteobacteria bacterium
ACCTTCGTCTTCTATATCACCCTCGTCTTCGTCGTTACTGGAATCTTCGTCGAAGCGTGCGACAGAAACGACTTTCTCCTCGGCCGCGACCTTGAAGATGGTAACGCCCTGGGTACGCCGGCCGGCAATGCGTACGTCCTCGACGCTGGTGCGGATCACCTGGCCGCCGTCGCTGACCAGCATGATCCCGTCGGTTGCGCCGACCGGGAAGGTCGCGACGATCAGGCCGTTACGATCATTGACCTCCATGTTCTGGATCCCCTGGCCGCCGCGGCCGGTGGTGCGGTATTCGTAGGCGGACGTGCGCTTGCCAAAGCCGCGTTCGCTGATCGTCAGGATGAACTGTTCCAACGCCTCGAGCTCCGCCGCCCGCTCGGCCGAAATGACCGTTTCTCCGGCCTCGGCGCCTTCGTCCTCAGGCTCTTCGGGCACGGCATTCTCGTCCGCCCCGCGCTTCAGCCGTGACAGCTTGAGATAGGCGGCCCGCTCGTCCGGCGTCGCGGAGACGCCCGTCAGGATCGACATCGACATCACGTCGTCGTCGCCCAACAGCCTGATCCCGCGCACGCCCGTCGAGGTGCGGCCGGCGAACACGCGCACGTCCGGCACGTTGAAACGGATGCATCGGCCGGCGCGCGTCGCCAGGAGCACGTCCTGGTCGTCGGTGCAAAGCTTGACGGCGATCAGCCGCTCGTCGTCCTCCAGCTTCATCGCGATGAGGCCATTCGAACGGATATTGGCGAAGTCCGACAGCTGGTTGCGCCGGACGGTGCCGTGCGAGGTGGCGAACATCAGCTGGTACTGATCCCACACCGCCTCGTCTTCCGGCAACGGCAGGACCGCGGAAATGCCTTCGCCTTCCTCGAGCGGCAGCAGGTTGACGAATGCCTTGCCGCGCGACGTCGGCGAGCCGATCGGCAGACGGTATACCTTCATCTTGTGGACGATGCCGCGTGTGGTGAAGAACAGCACCGGCGCGTGCGTCGAGGCGACGAACAGGTCGCTGACGACATCCTCGTCCTTCGTGGTCATGCCGGTGCGGCCCTTGCCGCCGCGCTTCTGCGCCCGATAGGTCGAAAGCGGGACGCGCTTGACGTAGCCGGTCATCGATACGGTCACGACCATATCCTCGCGCTGGATCAGGTCTTCGATATCGGCTTCGAACTCGTTGTCCTCGATGACCGTCCTGCGCGGTGTCGCGAACCGTTCGCGGATTTCCTTGAGCTCGTCGCCCAGGATACCCAACAGCTTCTCGCGGTTGGCAAGGGTCGCCAGCAGATCGGTGATCTTGTCGGTGACTTCCTTCAATTCACCGGCGATCTTGTCGCGCTCCAAGCCGGTCAGCCGTTGCAGGCGCAACTCCAGGATGGCGCGCGCTTGCTCATCAGAGAGAACATAGGTGTCGTCCGCGCGCACGCCGCGTCCCGGTTCGTCGATGAGTGCGATCAGCGGCGCCAGATCGTGCACCGGCCAGCCGCGTTCGGTCAGCGCGATGCGCGCCGCGGCGGGGTCCGGCGCGGCGCGGATCGCCTCGATGATCTCGTCGATATTGGCGACGGCGAGCGCCAGACCGACCAAAATATGGGCGCGGGCCCGTGCTTCCTTGAGCTCGAAGATCGTGCGGCGGCGGATGACCTCTTCGCGGAAATCGACGAAGGCGGAGATGATCTCCTTCAGATTCATCATCCGCGGCCGGCCGCCGGTCAGCGCCAGCATATTGGCGCCGAACGAGGTCTGCAGCGGCGTGAAGCGGTAGAGCTGGGCCAGCACGACCTCGGCCATCGCGTCGCGCTTCAGCTCCATGACGATGCGCACGCCGTCGCGGTCGGACTCGTCGCGCAGGTCTGAGATTCCTTCGACGATCTTCTCGTTCACCACCTCGGCGATGCGTTCGACCAGGCGGGACTTGTTCAGCTGGAACGGGATCTCGTTGACGATGATCGCCTGGCGATCCTTCGGCCGCTCCTCGATCACGGTCTTCGCGCGGACGATGATCGAACCGTGACCGGTATGATAGGCGCTGCGTATGCCGGATCGGCCTAGAATGATGGCGCCGGTCGGGAAGTCGGGCCCCGGCACCAGTTCGATCAGGCGGTCGATCGAGACGTTGTTGTCGGCCAGATAGGCCAGGCAGGCGTCGATCACCTCGCCCAGATTGTGCGGCGGGATGTTGGTCGCCATGCCGACGGCGATGCCGCCGGCGCCGTTCACCAGCAGATTGGGGAAGCGCGCCGGCAGGACCAGCGGCTCTTTCAGCGATTCGTCGTAGTTCGGCTGGTAGTCGACCGTTTCCTTGTCGATGTCTTCCAGCAGCGCCTCGCCGGCCTTGGCGAAGCGCGCCTCGGTGTATCGCATGGCGGCCGGCGAATCGCCGTCCATCGAGCCGAAATTGCCCTGGCCGTCGACCAGCGGCAGGCGCATCGAGAAATCCTGCACCATGCGGACCATGGCGTCGTAGATCGAACTGTCTCCGTGCGGGTGATATTTGCCCATCACGTCGCCGACGATCGCGGCGGACTTCTTATAGGCCTTGTTGGAATTGAACCCGGCCTCGTTCATCGCGAAAAGGATGCGGCGGTGTACCGGTTTCAGCCCGTCGCGGACGTCGGGCAGAGCGCGCGACACGATCACGCTCATGGCGTAATCGAGATACGAGCGCTTCATCTCCTCTTCGATTGCGACCGGCGTAATATCGCTGTGGGGCGCCGTCGGTCCGGCGCTGCTTTGGTCAGTCAAGAATCACATCTTGGGAATCGGGGGGGATACACCGAAATGGTTTACCACCCGGGGCGCCGACGAACAACAAAAGCCGCCCCGAAGCGGGAAATGCGGCAGTTTCGCGCTGTCAGGGCTGGCGGGTTTCGGCAGGCAGGACGGCGCGAATGGTGGTGAGGATCGCCTGGGGGCGATAGGGCTTGGGCACCACGATGTCTTCGCTGATGCTGCGCGCGGACAGCAATTCCTCAGAATAGCCCGAGGTCAGGATCACCGGCACGTGCGGCCAACGCGCACGTACCTGCTTGGCCAATTCGCAGCCGTCGATCGAACCGGGCATGCGCACGTCGGTGAAAACCAGGCTGATCGGTGTCCCTCCGCGCAACACGGCCATGGCTTCGTCGCCGTTCGCGGCCTCGATCACATGAAAGCCTTCATCGCGCAGATATTCCGCGATGCTCATCCTGACGAACAATTCGTCTTCGACGATCAGGACGGTCAGGGACAAAATAGCTACCTATTGAATTTATCTAATTTTTGTAACAAGAACGGATGGTTCGATTTCCTGTTCCATTATTTCTGCGGAATTCTTCTGGTATTCTCTAGGTTATTGATAAATCAACTGAAAATCGGTTTAAGCTCGCCCCACAGCGGGCCGAACATGGCCCGTAGCATGGTTTCGTCGGTGTAGATGCGCTCGCCTGACATGCGATCTTTGCCGAACGTCAGGATGCCCAAGATTCGATGGGTGCGGCTGACCCCGTCGGCGTGACGGTAGACGACGTCATACTCCTGGTTGATGCCGTCGGCGCCGATCCACTCCGCGACCATTTTGTAGCCGACGATATTCGGCGCGACATTCGCGAAATAGTTCTCGTAGTAGCGCCGGGCCATGTCGATGCCGGTAAAGCGAAGGGCGACCGGAAAGAGGTCGTAGACGCAGTCGAGTTCGAGCGTCCCCATCGTTCCCTCCATGTCGCCATCCGCTTCCGCACTGGAATGCTTGCGCGCCGCATCGATAAGTTTCTGCGGAATGGATTGCGCCTGGTCGGCCATGAGAGTTCCCCTTCAGCTTTTTAAATTATCTGCCGCCACCCTATACCATTCGCGCTGGTTACGGCGATAGAAAGCCGGGGCGCGCTCGACTGAGCGCTTGATCTCGGTGAAGGCCACCCGGGCGGCGTCGACATTTCCCGTCTGCTTCAGCAGCAACGCGTGCCGAACACGCGGTTCCTCGCCGCCGAAATAATGGCCCAGCGCCTCATATTCCATCAGCGCCCGCTCGTTTTGCCCTAGAGCTTCCAGCGACCGTGCATAGAGCATATGGCCCTCCGCATTCTGAAAGCCCGGATTGTCGGCGCGCAGGGCATCGAGTGTCTGGACGCACCGCGCCGCGTCGCCCTGGGCGAAAAGCGCGCGCGCCAGCCCAAGCATCGTATAGGGATCGGTCGCGTGGATGCCGGTCAGCGCGTCGCGATAGAGCGCTTCCGCCTCGTCGTACTTGCCCAGCCGCACACATTCGTCGGCCAGCGCCCGCTTGTTTCCGGCGGTCGGCGTGATTTCCAGCGCCTGGGTGAGGACGCGATAGTTGCCCTCCGGATTGACGATCTGCTTGGCGTTGCTGACCGTACGCGACGCAGTGGGCGAGCGCGACATTTCCGGCAGCAATTCAATGGCGATGTACGCCAGCATCCCCATCAGCGGGATAAAGAAAATGATCATCATCCAGTAATAGGGGCGGCCGGTGCGCGCCGCATGGATGACAAAGAAAATCTGAGCTGCGGGCAGAAGCAGGTACAGCATGGTCAGGCCCTGTAAGATTTTATTTCTTATAGGGCCGTATACTATATGTGTGAACAAACGGGCAACTTATTTTGCGCCCGTTGGCTATCGGATCCGAGCGAAATCAGAACGGAATTTCGTCGTCCAGGTCCGGGCCGGGGGCGAATCCGCCGCCCCCGAAGCCGCCGCTGCTACCGGCGCCAGCGCCGCTCGCGGGCGCACGGGCGGGCTCGCGCGCCGCCGGTGCGCTGCTGTAATCGTCGCGATAGCCACCGCCACCGCCGCCGAAGTCGCCCGCACCACCGCCTTCGCGGCTATCCAGCAGGGTCAACTCGCCGCGGAACTGCCGCAGCACGACCTCGGTGGAGTATTTCTCCTGGCCGGATTGGTCACTCCATTTGCGGGTTTCCAGCTGGCCTTCGAGATAGACCTTGGAGCCTTTCTTAAGGAACCGCTCGGCGACCTGAACCAGGTTTTCGTTGAAGATCACCACGCGGTGCCACTCGGTGCGCTCCTTGCGCTCGCCCGAGGCGCGGTCTTTCCAGCTTTCCGACGTCGCGACCGACAGGTTGCAGACCTTGCCGCCGTTCTGCAGCGTCCGGACTTCCGGATCCCTGCCGAGATTGCCGATGAGGATGACTTTGTTGACGCTGCCGGCCATATGGCACCTGTCTGGATGGAATGAACGCGAAGACTAGGGGGTGAAGAACCAGCGCGCAACGCGGTTCCATGAAATATGCCGCCTAGGAGGGCGGGCCGGCCGCCTTTTCTTTGGCAAGCCGCCATAAAAGGGCGATGAAAATTCCCTTTGCCCGCGGCAGCAGCAGGAGCACGCCCCCTATGGCCAGTACGACCAGGAGCGTGAATACTGCCCAATCCGGCATTATCTCGTGAAGTGAGAGAAAGATCGCTACCGGGACGACGATGGCCCCGATTAACACCATCACAAACCATCCGGGGCCGTCATCCGCCTGGATGGCCGAGAAATCCGTATTGCAGACGGGACAAAATTCGTTCTGCTTCAGATAGGATTTGAAAAGTCTGCCGCGGCCGCAACAGGGGCAAAGGCCCCGGAATCCTCGCAAAAGGACGACGGGTCGTTCCGGCAGACTGTGATTTCCGACCTGCGTCATAGCGGCCTTTCATTCCGTCGGCGGGGATATCGCGGACGGCGTCCGACACTAGGGTCGAGGACCGGATAATTCAAACCTTGCGTGTTTGGGCACAAGCCTGCCGTTCTTGCTCGCGGCGGAATGGCGCGCATCCTCGAATCTTCCTGCTGGGTGTCGCCAACGGGCCATCGATGTCCCATATTAGACGTTCGCGAAAATCCCAGGCAGGCGAATGCACAAGACGATCAGCGTGCGCGGCGCGCGCGAGCACAATCTGAAGAATATCGATGTCGATCTGCCGCGCGATTCGCTGGTGGTGATCACCGGGCTCTCCGGGTCAGGCAAATCTTCGCTCGCCTTCGACACGATCTATGCCGAGGGGCAGCGGCGCTATGTCGAAAGCCTGTCGGCCTATGCGCGCCAGTTCCTCGAGCTGATGCAGAAGCCCGACGTCGATTCTATCGAAGGCCTGTCGCCGGCGATCTCGATCGAGCAGAAGACGACCTCGCGCAACCCGCGCTCGACGGTGGGCACCGTCACCGAGATCTACGACTATATGCGCCTGCTGTTCGCGCGGGTCGGCGTGCCCTATTCGCCAGCCACGGGGCTGCCGATCGAAAGCCAGACCGTCACCCAGATGGTGGACCGGATCATGAACCTGCCGGAGGGCACGCGCCTGCTGCTGCTGGCGCCGATCGTCCGCGGCCGCAAGGGCGAATACAAGAAAGAGCTGCTGGACCTGCGCAAGCGCGGCTTCCAGCGCGTGAAGATCGACGGCGTGCTGTATGAGATCGACGAGGCGCCGGCGCTCAACAAGAAACTGAAGCACGATCTCGAGGTCGTGGTCGACCGTATCGTCGTGCGCGAAGGTCTGGGCAACCGCTTGGCGGATTCGCTGGAGACCGCCCTGCAGCTGGCCGACGGGCTGTGTTTTGCCGAACTGGCCGACACCGGCGAGCGCATCACATTCTCCGAGAAATTCGCTTGCCCGGAATCGGGCTTTACCATCGCTGAGATCGAGCCGCGGCTGTTCTCATTCAATAGCCCGTTCGGCGCCTGCCCGGTCTGCGACGGGCTGGGCGTCAAGGTGATCTTCGACGGCGAACTGGTTGCGCCCGACGACGACAGGAGCCTGCGTGAAGGCGCCATCGCGCCATGGGCCAGCTCGTCCTCGCAATATTACGCGCAGACGCTGGATTCGATCTGCCGGCACTTCAAGGTCAGCATGAACACGCCGTGGGGCGATCTGCCGGAACTGGTGCGCGACGCGATCCTGAACGGGTCCGGCCAGGAACCCATCCGGATGCGCTATGACGACGGCCTCAGAACCTATGAGACCGAAAAGCCGTTCGAAGGCGTTCTGCCGAATCTGGAGCGTCGCTACCGCGAGACGGAAAGCGCATGGATCCGCGAGGAGCTGTCGCGCTTCCAGTCCAATCTGCCGTGCGAGGCCTGCAACGGCTATCGGCTGAAACCCGAGGCGCTGGCGGTCAAGATCGCCGACAAGCATATCGGCCAGGTATCGGTCTATTCGATCGCGGAAGCGGGCGCGTGGTTCGCCGCGCTGAACGATTATCTGACGCCGCAGCGGCAGGAGATCGCTTCGCGGATCCTGAAGGAGATCAACGAGCGGCTGGGGTTCCTGAACGCCGTCGGCCTGGAATACCTGACGCTTAGCCGCAATTCCGGCTCGCTGTCCGGCGGCGAGAGCCAGCGCATTCGCTTGGCATCGCAGATCGGCTCGGGCCTGACCGGCGTGCTCTACGTGCTGGACGAGCCGTCGATCGGCCTACACCAGCGCGACAACGACCGCTTGCTGACGACGTTGCGCCGGCTGCGGGACCTGGGAAACACGGTGATCGTCGTCGAGCATGACGAGGACGCGATCCGCGCCGCCGATTATCTGGTCGATATGGGGCCGGGCGCGGGCGTGCATGGTGGCGAGGTCATCGCGGCCGGCGAGCCGCTTGCGGTCATGCAGCATCCCGACAGCATCACCGCCCAGTATCTGACGGGCCGCAGGGAAATTGCGGTCCCCAAAAAGCGGCGCCCGGGCCGCAAGGGGCAGTTCCTGGAGATTGTCGGGGCAACCGGCAACAACCTGAAGGGCATCGACGTCAAGATACCTCTTGGCACGCTGACCTGCGTGACCGGGGTATCCGGCGGAGGCAAGTCGACGCTAATTATCGATACGCTTTACAAGACCTTGGCGAAGAAACTTATGAAGGCGCATGAGCATCCGGCGCCGCACCAGACGATCAAGGGGATCGAGTTCCTCGACAAGGTGATCGACATCGACCAGTCGCCGATCGGCCGCACGCCGCGGTCGAACCCGGCGACCTATACCGGCGCCTTCACACCTATGCGCGACTGGTTCGCAGGCTTGCCGGAATCCAAGGCTCGTGGCTACGGCCCCGGCCGCTTCTCCTTCAACGTGAAGGGCGGGCGTTGCGAGAAGTGCGAAGGCGACGGCGTTCTCAAGATCGAGATGCACTTCCTGCCGGATGTCTATGTCACCTGCGACACCTGCAAGGGCCAGCGCTACAACCGCGAAACGCTGGAGGTGAAGTTCAAGGACAAGTCGATCGCCGACGTTCTCAAGATGACAGTCGAGGAGGGGCGGAGTTTCTTCCAGGCCGTGCCGTCGATCCGCGACAAGCTGGAGACGCTGGGGCGCGTCGGGTTAGACTATGTCGAGATCGGCCAGGCGGCCACGACTTTGTCGGGCGGTGAGGCGCAGCGCGTGAAGCTGGCCAAGGAACTGTCGCGCCGGGCGACGGGCCAGACGCTCTACATCCTGGACGAGCCGACCACAGGGCTGCATTTCGCCGATATCGCGAAGCTTCTGGAGGTTCTGCAGGCGCTGGTCGACCAGGGCAACACCGTGCTGGTGATCGAGCATAATCTGGAGGTCATCAAGACCGCCGACTGGATCATCGATCTGGGACCGGAGGGTGGCGACAAGGGCGGCACCGTCGTCGGCACCGGCACGCCGGAAGACATCGCCAAGACGCCGGGCAGCTATACTGGCAAGTACCTCGCGCCATATCTGGAACCGGCGAAGCACGCGCGGACGGCATGACCGCGCCGGTTCACATTGTCGGCGCCGGTCTCGCCGGCAGCGAAGCCGCTTGGCAGATCGTTTCCGCCGGCGTGCCGGTCGTCATTCACGAGATGCGCGGCGTACGGCCGACCGAGGCGCATAAGACCGATGGTTTCGCCGAGATGGTCTGCTCCAACTCGTTCCGTTCGGACGATGCCGAGTACAACGCGGTCGGGCTGCTGCATGAGGAGATGCGGCGGGCCGGGTCGCTGATCATGATGGCGGCGGACAAGCATAAGGTGCCGGCGGGCAGCGCACTGGCGGTTGACCGAGATGCTTTCTCGGAGGAGGTCACGCGAATCCTGACGAACCATCCGCTGGTCGAAATCCGGCGGGAGGAAGTCACCGGCCTGCCGCCTGCCGAATGGGGCCGAACGATCATCGCCACCGGGCCGCTGACGGCCCCGGGGCTTGCTGAGGCGATCCGGGCAGAAACCGGCGAGGATTCGCTGGCCTTCTTCGACGCCATCGCGCCCATCGTTCATCGCGACAGCATCGATTTCTCGGTCGCCTGGTTCCAGTCGCGCTACAACAAGGAAGGCCCTGGCGGGACCGGCAAGGACTACATCAACTGCCCGCTCGACCGGGACCAGTACTTCGCCTTCGTCGAGGCGCTGGTTGCCGGCGAGAAGACCGAATTCAGGGATTGGGAGAAGGATACGCCCTATTTCGAGGGCTGCCTGCCGATCGAGGTCATGGCCTCGCGCGGGCCGCTGACCTTGCGCTTCGGCCCGATGAAGGGTGTCGGCCTGGACGATCCGCGCACCGGCCGGTGGCCTTTCGCCGTGGTTCAGCTGAGGCAGGATAACGCCTTGGGAACGCTCTATAATATGGTCGGTTTTCAGACCAAGATGAAACACGGGGCGCAGGTCGAGATCTTCCGGACCATCCCGGGGCTGGAGAACGCCGAGTTCGCCCGGCTGGGCGGCATCCACCGCAACACGTTCATCAACTCACCGCGCGTGCTGGACCGCACGCTGGCGCTGAAATCGCGGCCGTTCGTGCGCTTTGCCGGGCAGGTCACCGGCTGCGAGGGTTATGTCGAGAGCGCCGCCGTTGGCCTTCTGGCCGGGCGCTTCACGCTTGCCGAGCGGGCGGGGTTGGAGCCGGTAGCGCCGCCGCCGACCACCGCCTTCGGCGCGCTGCTCGCGCATATCACCGGCGGCGCGGAGGCCGACAGCTTTCAGCCGATGAACGTTAATTTCGGATTGTTTCCGCCGCCAACAGGTCCGGCGCCGAAGGGTAGGGACCGTAAACGCGTCTATACTGTACGGGCCTTGGCCGATTTGAGCGATTGGCTGAAGGTCATGCCTGAGGCAGCCGAATAATAACAAGGTAACGAACACTATACGGGGCGGTCAAACCCATGCTGTCGGGTGTATAATTCACACGACTCGGCAGGAGGGTGGAATGACGAACCAATTGGTATTGTCGTTCGCGCGTTGTTTACTTATTTTCCTTGCGATTCTGGCCCTCGGCGGCTGCGGCGCCGCGGCCGCCCAATGCCGCGTGGGGTCAGCCGTGCTGAAGATTGTCCCCTTCGTCGGACACACCGCTGCGACGCCGACCGACGCCTGTGCCGAAGCGATCGATCCCGCGCCGGCCAAGGAGCCGTGACCCTTTAGAAGTTGAACGAGACCGAGATGGCGCCGAACTGATCGGTGCCGTGCTGGTGCTTGAACTCCTGGGTACGGATCACCTCCTGCGCCGTCAGGCGGACGCCATAGACGATGAAGGCGACGCCGACTTGGAAATCGGCGACCAGCGTCTTCTTGGGCACGCTCAGGCTCTTTGCGAACGAATTGCCGTCCAGGAAGATGTTATGCGCGACAGCGCGGCCTTCGGCGCCTGCGAAGACGTACCAGCCGAAATCGCGTTCGCTCTGCGTATCGGACAGGAAGAAGTCCGAGCCCGACAGGCCGGGGCGGATGCGCGGCGGCCCCCAATCGGCCGGAAGGTCGCGGCCGATGCGGATCATGCCGCCGACCGCGGCATCGATCATCACATTGCCCAGGTCGAAGCCGACGCTCGGCGTCAGGTCCGCGCCCAGGCCCCAGAAATTGGTCTGCGCCAGCGCCTGCCATTTATGGTCGTATGAGATCAGCAGGGCCGGCTCGCTCTTCAGCTGGTTGCGCCAGCCGTTCACATGCTCGTTGCCGAAGGCGAAGTCGTGGAAGCTGTTCTGAACGACCTGTCCCAGCGCTGCACGACCGACAACGCCCAGATCGATTTCCAGCGAATCCAGCTCGTTCACAGCCAAGGGTGCGGTCGGGTCGGTCCTCGGCGCGTTGATCAGCGACAGCCCGGCATAGAGCCAGGCGGCATAGGGGCGGTCGCCGGCGATAGGCCCATAGGCCTTCTTGTTCTGCGGTGTGTAGATGTTCTGTCCAAGCGACCAGCCCACACGGCCGACGCTGTCGTCGGATCCGAACGGAAGGTCCTTGGCCTGCCGTTCCAGCCAGCTTTGCTCCCCGTCCGGGCTGGGATTGGGCAGCCAGCCGAATTTGAGGCCGTTGGAATAGTGCCGGTCGCGATTGTCGGGGCTGAAATAATCGTTCTCGACTTCCATGGTCAGCGTGCCGTTGTCGCCCGCGCGTGCTGAATGTGGCGTTGAAACAACAGCAGAGACGATCGCCGCGCCGACGATTAAATGAGGCCCGAATTTCATCGCAATACTCCCGTGGCGGCCGTCGGCGCCCTTATTCGCGTAAAAGAAATGGACGACGCAGGGCGGTAACCCAAGATCCATTCAAAGGTTCAATCCCCCGGAAGTTCCGGGGTTATGTGTGACATGAAAGACGCATTCCGTTCTCGCCTGGCGCCGGAAATCTCCCTATGCTCATCACGCAAATGGCCCAATGAAAGCGGGCAATCGAACAGGGAGGAAGGCGTATGCTGAATTGGATTTCGTCGCGGCGGGCAGTACTGGCTCGCGGCGCTTTACTGCCCGTTGTCGGCCTGACAGCGGCCGCTCAGCCGGCCGAGGCTGCCCTCAGGTCGAATAACGTCGAGCTAATCCTGGCCTTCTGCAAGGCAGGGCAGGACCGCGATGTCGAAAAGCAGATGACCTTCATCGACGAGGACAGCACCTATCACAACATGCCGGACGCCGAGCCGGTGGTCGGCCGCGCTGCAATCCGCGCTCTTCTCAACTCCTATGTGACGACGACCGAGGCGAGCGAGATCAAGGTGCTGGCGATTGCCGAAACATCGTCAGGACGCGTGTTGAACGAACGGGTCGACCGCTTCCGCGTGAAAGGCGGGAAGTGGATCGATTGCCCGGTCATGAACGCGGCCGAGATCGAAAACGGCAAGATCAAGAAATGGCGCGACTATTACGACGCGGCGTTCGTCACCAAACAGATGAGCTGACCCGCAGTTACATTCGATCACCAGTTGAGGCGCAGCTGCGCGCCTACACGGCGCTTGTGGATCGCTTCGGCCCGCTCGGCCGGGGTATAGGCAGGCGTGTCGGGCGGCAGGTGCTTGCGCACGTCGGCGACCTTGACCTTGGTGACCACCGGGTCGGGCGCGTCGCTGGGCTGGTTCCAGCGCATCTGGAGGATACCCCAGGGATTGGCGGCCTTGTCGAGCCAGTTCTGCACGCCGGGATCGCGGGCGGACACGACACAACGGAACAGCCCGTCGGAATCGAGGCGCGCCTGCGCCTCGTTCAGGCTGGATTGGCGGTTGTGCCAGTCCACCGTGCTGAAACGGTCGTCGGCCACCAGGATCTGCCAATAGCGGCGAGTCCTGGGCAGAGCCGTCTCGACGATCAGCGCCTCGTCGTCGTCGATCTCATAGGCGCCGTCGTAATAGACCTGGTTGGGCAGGCCGCCGATGCTCTCGATCTTCTTCGATCGGGTCAGCACGTTGATGCCGTGATGGTCGCGATACCAGCGGGCGAGATCGATATCGAAACGCACCATGCCCTCGGCCCAGGCGGCCAGGTTGCCGATGCGGCGTTCGATCTCCGATACAGTCGTCTCCGGGCCATCGTCCAGCCGTTCGATGGCGACGCGGGCATCGGTCTCCGCGATCCAGTCGACAGCGCACTGGCGGAGCAGGAGCCGGACGGTCGTCGGCGCAAGCGGCCACCAATCGCCGTCATAGCCTGCCGGCCGTTCGGCGCTGAGGATTGCGCTGAACCAGCCGTTTGGCCCATGTATCGCGTCGTCCAGGTCGTTGACCGTCGGCTTGACGGAGGTGTTTCCCTCATGACCGAGGATCTCATAACTCTGTTGGGCAATTTCGGCGAAGCGGGTGGAACCGCGATAGCCGGAGATTCGGTACACACCCTTCGGGTCGACGTCGGTGGTGCGATAGGTATAGTCGGGGCAGGGGCCGCCCATATTCATCGACAAATTCCAGCAGGGCGTCCATTGCGGCCGGCGCGGATCCAGCGCGACATGGGACAGATAGCCGTTCGCCACCGCCGAAAGGGCGAGGCGCAGCATGTCGCGCCGGTCATCGGCGGACGGATCGGGCCGACGCCAGCGTTCCATCAGCATGTCGCCGACAGGGGCCAGGCTTTCGAGCATCGTGCGCCATTCCGGCAGGGTCTGTGCGGGCGTGTTCATGTCTGGACTCCTCAAGCGGCTTTGACACGGTCGGGATAAAGCTCGGCAAGCGCGGTGCGGATTGCGGCGCGCCACTGCACGCGGCACGGTCCGGTTATGGCGAGGCGGCGATGATGATCGGCGGCCGATCCGCGCGAGGTGCCGGGCGTGACGACGACCTCGAACTTCGGCTCGATGCCAAGCAGGCCGGCCCCGTAGGCAACCCATTCCTGTATGGCGACATGCTCGTCACCGGCCCAGTTCACGATGGTGGCCGGGGTCGTGGCCGCGTCCAGCAGCGGTTCTGTATGGGCGAAGATGTCGTCGTCATGGATCGGGCTGTAGACGCACGGGTCCCAGCGCGTCTTGACCACGCCGTTGGTCATCAGCGCCTGGAGCGAGAAGATCGGCAGGCCGCCGCGTGGGCCGTATGAGGCACCCATCCGCGCGATCGTCGTCTTGATGCCGAACTCCTTGGCGCAGAAGCGCGTGACCGCCTCTTCGGATATTTTCGCAACGCTATAGGTGGGCATGCCGGGCAGCATGATGTCGCCCAGCGGGTCGTCCTCGTGGAAAGGATGCCACGGATCCTCGTGCGGCTTGTAGACGGAAGTTGTCGACATCACGAGCGCCGCTTCGACATTCCGGCAGTGCGACAGCAAGAGGCCGGTGCCCTCCGCATTGGTGCTGATAGCGCGGTTGTAGTTGGGGTCGAAGCTGACCGCGAGGTGCAGCAGATGGGTGAAATCGCGTGGCAGTTCGCTGAAATCCGGCTTTTCCAGATCGACGACCAGTGTCCTGATACCGGCTTCCTCGACCTCGCGGCGCTGCTCGGGCTTGCTGAAGCGGGCGATGCCCCAGACCTCGTTGCGCTCCGCCAGTTTTTTGGCCAGCGGAAAGGCGATCTGCCCCGCCGGTCCGGTTATCAGAATTTTCCGCCCCTCGATCATCTCAACCGTTGCTCCCGCATGTGACGCCAAAGGCGCGGATATAGAAATCGTAGTCGGCGCGGATCGCGTCGGCCGAAAGGCCGTACTCTTCCGCTGTATAACGATGGGTGCCGTGTGCGCCGCTGTGGTTCTTCTCGAGCCAGCCCTCGAATAAGGCCCGTAGCCCGTCCGTTATCGACAGGCCGAGCCAATCGTAAATCCGCTCCAGTTCCGCCATCGGTCGCGCGATGAAGTCTGTGTGATGCACGTCGAGGAAGCGGCCCATGCCCAGGCGTTCGCGCGCCGCAACGGCCTGCCGCATGCCGGTCAGCAGATGGTTGTGGATCTCCCGCCCGATTTTCGCCTTGCCGATCCGGTCGCGAACATAAGGCGGGTAGAGCGCTGCGACGAAGCTCGCGTAGGACGGCACTGACTTGCCCGGATCGCGGTGGGTGAAGATGAAGCGGATGTCCGGATAGGCCTCGACGATGGGCTCCAGGTGGAATTTGTGGTGCGGCGCCTTGAACAGCCAACGGTTCGGCGGGCGATGCGACTGCAGCAGCCTTGCGGCGCGGGCGTGGTAGGCGAAGGTGGCGCGCATATCGTGCGCGCGGTACCAGGCGTGATAGCCATAGACCGGCCATGTCATCTGCTGGGCGCTGAATTCCAGGCCGAGGATCTCCGTATCCTCCAAGGTCGCGTCGGCATCCCACAGGTGCATCGCCGCCTGTTCGGGCTGCGCCTCGAACATCTTCTCAAGCCATGCGAGATAGCCGACACGGCGGGGGTCGCTGGCCTCGTCCTCGATGCGCGGCGGGGGACACGGGTCGGATTGTTCCCACGGGCGAAGGGGCCGGAATTGCGGGTCGAGCGACATCATGTTGCCCAGAGCGGTGGTGCCGGTGCGGGGCAATCCGACGATCGAAACAGGGTTTTGGATCGGCGCGTTCTCAGCGGCAGGGTTTTCCTTGAACCAGGCTTCGATCTTGAGCCGGTTGACGAGCCGGCGCGCGATCAGCGAGACGGCCCTGGCCCTGTCTTCCGCATCATATGGAGCGTCCGCGGCCAGGCTGGCCAGCAACTGCTCCAACCCTTCGCGGAAGGTCGGCGGCCCGAAATCGGAGAGGCCAGTCTGTACGCGGGCTTCGGCCAGAAGCGCTTCAACCGTTGGGTAGTCCCCGGTCACATGCGGCTCCGAATCAGGGAGGTGATTGAAAATCGCAGTTGCACTTCCCCGGCACCCTCGCGTATTGCGGCTTCACCCGTGTCTTTCGGAAGTACTGACAGCGGGGCGCTAACTTGACAAGCGCTTGCTTGGTATTCGCGTATTCGTAGTATGGGTGTCGCTACGCTGGAGCCATACTACGCTCGTAAACGCCGTGTCGCGTTCACGACGCGCTTTACCCGATCTGCCGCCGAAACACCGCGCAGCCGTTCAGACTCCATCGGCACTTCCAGCCCGATCACGACACTTCCGGGCAGCGCATGCGCGAACGATGCCAGCGGAAGCGCGCCTTCGCCGGGCGGCAGTCGTTCGCTGAAGGCTTCCACCAGGATCTTGTCGGGTGCGATTTCCGCGGGTCCGTCCGACAACTGGCCTCGGCCGACGACCGCTGGGGCGAGCACGGCAATGTCGGCGGCGGCAAAGCCGCCACGAAAGACATGCAGGGAGTCGAAGGCCAGCGTGGCCGGGCGGCCGATGCCGTCCAGGAAGGCCGCGGCTTCGGCGGGCGATGGGAAAGGCGAGCGTATCGACCATTCCGTGACGGTCGCCATGCCGAATTCCCGCCCCAGTTCGCTGAAAGCCGTCAGCTTGTCGGCCAAGCGCCCGCGATCGGTATCTCGGAGCAGTACGTTGACGCTTCGCGCCCCCAGAATGCCGCCGGATTCAAGCGACGAACGGTAATCGGCAATATCGTTTTCCGCCGTCAGGAAGAATCCTTCGATCATATCGATTGCGATGCCCAGGTCGTGGCAACGGCTCAGCGTTTGCCGCCGCGTCGGGGTGTCCGCGTTCATGCCGTAGTCCGGCACGCCCGGCGCCGGATGGACCAGGATGGAGATGGATTCGCAGCCGTTCGCCGCAGCCAGCGTCGCGAGTTCGGGCGGGGTGGCTTCGATCGCCGTCAGGAAATCAAGGCAGAGCGGTCTCATCGGCAGAACGGTCCGGGCGAGAGTTCGGTGGTCCAGCGTTCGGGCGCTGGAATCTCAGGATAGGCATGCTGCGCGACCAGCCGCCAACTGTCGCCCATCCTGGCAAGCAGTGCCGCTTTGCCGGCGACCAAATTCAGCGTCTGTCCTTGGGGCGAGGCGGCCAGCGCCGCAGGCACGCACGAGATCAATGCAAAGTCGTTATTCTTTGAGAGGCTGGCCCGTAAGGTCTCGGGATCGGCCTTCGTGAAGTCGCTAAAATTCGCCAGCGCATGGTGCGGAGGGCCAAGCGCGATCGCGACGCGCAACATGAACGCGACGCTGCGGTTGTCTCCAGGCAGCAACAGGGCAATCCGGTTGCCGTCATCGAGATATGGTGCGGCGAAGGCGCCCAGATCCCAGACCAAGGGCTGCGGCATGCGTCGGTCGCCGCGGATCCAGGCGGCGGTAGCGACCGGAGCGACAAGCGCCAGCATGATTGCGGCGGCGGCGACGACGCTCCAGCCGCTGCCGAGCGGCGGTGAGCCGCGCCGGACCCAGGTCTCCCGCGCGAAGGCCACGACGGCGAGCATCGCCAGGAACTCGAGATGCGTGTTGTAGCGGAAGAAGGAATGCGCGGAAGCGCCGATCTCGCCCGGAAAATGGGCGATGTAGGTGAAGATCAGGAAGAGCGTGTAGAGGATCGTAACGCCGAGCGTCAGCAGGAAAAGGCGCGCTGCCGGCGTCAACCCGCGTCGGAAAACGAGCGGAATCGCCGCCAGCGACACGCCGTAGAGCAGGATGAAGAACGGCATGCGCTGCCAAATCTGGAACGCCGCGCTTGAAAGAATCGCCGGCAGGGCGGCGAAATTCCACTCGGACGGCGGCATGAGGCGCAGTTCGTCGTCGGCCGAGAAATGCGTTGCGACGTAGAAACGCCAGATGCCGACCAGCAGCAGCGCGGGCAGGGCCGACGCAACCAGCGATGGGAACGCGCGCCGCGGGCCGATCCGCGGGTCGAACGCACCCAGCAGAAAGGCGATCGCGACTATGCTGCCCATCAGGAAGATCGAAACCTGCTTGATCGCCGCTCCCGCCAGTAGAACGAAAACAAAGTTCAGCCTCTCCTCTGCGGCCGACCGGTCCTGCGCCAGCGCCGCCAGCAGCCGCTCGGCGGCCCAGGCAGCGAAGGCGACGGCGACTGTGATTGCCGGGTCGCCGTAGCCGCTGAACTGGATGGATGGGGAAAAGCCGGGATTGAGGAACGTCGCCAGCAGCAACGCGCCGCCGATGGCTGCCCAGGTGGGTGCGGTATCGCTTGGCGATTGTGTGCCGCGCAGCGAACGCGCCAAAAGCAGCGCAAATGTGAGCTGAAACAGCAGATTCGCGTGCGTCAGGATGTTTGGTGGGTAGGCATGCACCAGCAGCGCCGGCAGGAAGGCCGCGAGCTGCAGATTGTAGGGAAAAGCTGGCCAGACCGCGAGCATCGGCGCCCGCGTCGCCGCCGGAAACTGGCCGTAATCATAGAGATAGGCCGCATTGGGCAATTGGTTGGTGAAGGTGTCCGGCCCGCTGGGCCAGGCCGCGGCGAATACGAGCAGCAACGGCAGGCCGAGCAGCAATAAGCGCCCGATGCCGACCAGCTCCGGCCCGCTGAACCGTCCCCGCGGCAGGCATGCGCCCACTGCCGCCGCCCCTACCAAAGCCGCAGCCGGTATCCGCATCGATTGCGGCGTCAGCACCCCCCAGATGGTTAATACCAGCGAGACAGCGCCCCAACCGGCAATCAGTGCGATCTCGGGTAAGGCGCGCGGCCCAAGGATCGCGCGGCCGAGCAGGAGCATCACCAATCCCGAAGCCAGCATTGCGGCCAGGCCTTCCGCCTGAACGGCGGTCGGCAGGAAGGTGGTCGTTATCGCGGTGAGCGAGGTCCAGGGCCATGCGATCACGACCGGCCTCCTGGCAGCCGTATTACCGTCAGGCGGGGTGCCTCGAACAGGATTTCGCCCGGGAGTGTCCTGCGGTAGGGCGCCGCCGGCGGGTCGACGACCATCAGCACGTCATAGCCTGCAAGTGGCGGAGCAGTACCCTCAGCAAGGGCTGACCACAATGCTGCCGGTTGGTCGGTTTCCGCCAGTTTCTCGGCGTTCTCCGTCAGCAGCACGGGCTGCTGCAAGGGATCGGCAAAAAGAGTCGGCACGAAGGCGTTTCGTGTGAGCACGGCGAGGGTCGGGTAATGGAGGAGCGGGATGCCGCCAGCCTGAACCGAGCGGGCAGGCGACGCAACCGCTACGGT
>DATJHU010000175.1:0-14834 GCA_035493715.1 Alphaproteobacteria bacterium
CTCCAGCACCTTGCCGTCGGCATCCACCAGTTGCGGAAAGACGCCGGGCAGGGGCTTGGTGGCCGAGCCGGGCTTCAAGTCGGTGGCGCCGGGCAGGGGCGAAATCAGAATGCCTCCGGTCTCGGTCTGCCACCAGGTGTCGACGATCGGCAGGCGGCCGTCGCCGACCACGTTGTGGTACCAGAGCCAGGCTTCCGGATTGATCGGCTCGCCGACCGAACCCAGCACCCGTAAGGACGCGCGGCTCGTTGCCTTGACCGGTCCGTCGCCCTCGCGCATCAGCGCGCGCAGCGCCGTCGGGGCGGTATAGAAGATGTTGACCTTATGCTTGTCGCAGACCTGCCAGAAACGGCTGTTGTCCGGATAGTTGGGCACGCCCTCGAACATCAGCGTGGTCGCGCCGTTCGCCAGCGGGCCGTAGACGACATAGGAGTGGCCGGTGACCCAGCCGATATCGGCGGTGCACCAATAGATGTCGTCCTCGTGATAGTCGAAGACGTACTGGTGGGTCATCGACGCCCACACCAGATAGCCGCCGGTCGTGTGCAGAACGCCCTTCGGCTTTCCGGTCGAACCCGACGTATAGAGGATGAACAGCGGGTCTTCGGCCTCCATGGGCTCGGCCGGGCATTCGGCGGGAACGCCGGCCATCGCCGCGTGATACCAGACGTCGCGGTCGTCGCGCCATTCGATCGCGCCGCCCGTATGCTTCACGACGATCACGGTGTCCACGCAGGAACATGCCGTCGCCGAGGCATCGACATTCGCCTTCAGCGGGATCTTCCGCCCGCCGCGCACGCTTTCGTCGGCGGTGATGATCAGCCGCGACTGGCTGTCCTGGATGCGGTCGCGCAGCGATTCCGGCGAGAAGCCGCCGAACACCACCGAATGCACCGCGCCGATTCGTGCGCAAGCCAGCAGGGCGACGGCGGCTTCGATGATCATCGGCAGATAGATCGTGACCCGGTCGCCCTTCTCGACGCCCTTGGCCTTCATCACATTGGCCAGCTTGCACACCTGGGCGTGCAGCTCGCGATAGGTGATGGTCTTAGACGCCTTCGGGTCGTCGCCTTCCCAGATGATCGCGACCTTGTCGCCCCGCGTCTCGAGGTGCCTGTCCAGGCAGTTGGCGGCGACGTTGAGCACGCCGTCCTCGAACCATTTGATCGAGACCGGCAGGTCGAAGCTGGCGTTCTTGACCTTGGTGAACGGCTTGATCCAATCGACGCGCTTTGCCTGCTCCCGCCAGAAGCCGTCCACATCCGAAACCGACTGGGCATACCACGTCTTGTAGCCCTCGGCATCGATCAGCGCGCGGGCCGCGACATCGGCGGGCACCGGGAAAAGCTTGTCGTGGTCGCTCATGGATCGTCTTTCCAAATCCCGCCGGGCGGCGGTCGAAACGGATGGTTTCGCATATTTTATTGGCCGCGTCCGGGCGGCACAAGCGACGAACGCGCCGTCAGGACGCTTTGTTTGCCGGCGCGGCGTTCAAGACCGGTCCGGACCAGGCGAAGCTTTTCGGCGCCACGGCCCCGCCCGAGACGATGAAGGTCAGCGCCTCGTTCACCGTCCAGTCGAGCGTGATCAAGGTGGAGACCGGCACCAACTCGACATAGCCGGAGCTGGGATTGGGCGTGGTCGGCACGTAGACCGCGGCGATCGTCTCGCCGGTCGCGGGATCGGTAAAGGTCCGGGTCAGCAATCCCACCGCCTTCATGCCTGGGGAGGGGAATTCGATCAGCACGACGCTTTGCTGCCCGTCGGGCTTTGTCTGCATCGTCTGGATCAGTTTGCGCGCGGAACCGTAGATCGATTGCACCAACGGGATGCGCGCCATCACCGCGTCGAATGCCGCGAGCAGGCGCCGCCCTATGACCTGGCGGCCGACGACTCCCAGCAGAAGCAGGCCGACCAGAACAACGATGACCGCCACGCTGTCCAGGAACCACTCCGCCAGGAACAGGCGTGCCAAGCGGGGAGAGGTCGGCGAGAACCAGACCGTAAATTCGGCCGCCATCGGTCTGCCGAATTGCACCAGCAGGTCGATCAGGAACTTAATGACCCAGATCGTGACCCAGATCGGGATGACGATCAGGATGCCGGCGATGATGTTGCGTTGCAGGCTTGCCATCATCGGCGGTCAGCCCTCCCGTTCGCGCCAGGCCGCGACCAGCGGCTCCAGGCTTGGATGCTGCTTGGGATAGATCTGTCCGTCCAGCATTTCCCGCACCCAGGGCTGCGCTTTCTCCGTCCAGATATGGGCGACAGGCTTGGCCCAACTCGGATCGTCCAGCGTGCCGGGCTTGAGGTTCAGCAAGGCCTTGTTGACAGGCTCGTGCCAGAGCCGGGTGCCGCAGGCACCGCAAAACACCGCGCCGACCTCGTTGCCGCTCTCAGCGATGCGCGACCAGTGCGTCGGCGTGCCCCTGGTGACGGCCAGCGCCGCGCGCGGCACCGGCGCGGTCATGCCGAAGGCGCTGGCGCTTTGCTTCTGGCATTCGGTGCAATGGCAGGCGATGACGGTCAGCGGTTCGGCGTCGATCCGATAGCGCACGGCGCCGCATTGGCAGCCGCCTGTCAGGGGAAGGGCAATCTGGGCCACTAGGCCTTCAGCCCGCCCAGCTTGGCGATGTATTGCCACTCTGCTGGGGTGACCGGCTGAACCGAGAGGCGAGAGTTTTTCACCAGCACCATCTCCGACAGCTTCGGGTCGGCCTTGATCTGCGCCAGCGACACCGGCGTCGGCAGCTTCTCAACGGCGGTCACGTCGACCATGCCGAATTTGCCGGTTTCGTCCTTGGGGTCGGGATAGAATTCCTTGGAAATCTTGACGACGCCGACGATCTCCTTGCCCTCGTTGGAGTGATAGAAGAAAGCCAGGTCGCCGATTTTCATCGCCTTCATGAAGTTGGCCGCCATGTAATTCCGGACGCCATCCCAAAAGGTGGTTTTGGCCTTCACCTGGGCATCCCAGGACCATTTTTCCGGTTCCGATTTCACCAGCCAGTAATTCATCTTCGGTCCTCGCGAGTCGCTCTTCAGTTATAATTCTTGAATTGCGGCCAATCGTCGATCAACGAGCTTTTGCGGCCACGGCAGACAATGACATAGAGGTTGGCCTCATCCGGCATCGCATAGCGGTTGTTCAGCCGCCCGACGACCTGGACGTCGTCATAGGCTTCCTTCGCCGCCTCCGGCTTGCCGCTCACACGGATCACGACCGACCCGTCATGGCCGCGCGGCCCCCAGACGAAATAATTGTTGTGGCCGCTGATCGACGGCGGCAGCTTTTCGCCAAAGACGTCGACAGCGGCGGCCTCACCGTAATTGTTGCCGGCAAACACGGCTTTGCCCCGGTCCGCTTCCGGCAGCGCCCAATAGGCGTCGCTGACCATCTTCGCCATTTCGCGCCAGCCGAACATGTCGGCGAAGACCTGCGGCAGTTCGGACAGGTCGCGATGTTCCATCTGCGGCGCCTTGTAGCCCAGCGCATGCTCGTAGGCGATGAAGGTTTCGACCGGCAGGACCGGGGCCGACATCGGCGCGGCGACGATCCCCATGAGCACGACCGCGCCGGTCACGATCCCTCGCAGCACCGCGTGCCGGACAGCGGCCTCGATCGCCACGGCGCCCAGCGCGAACAGCATCGGGAACAGGCTGGCGGCATAATAGTCCTTGCCATGCAGCACGGTTTCGATGGCCACAAACGCAACGAACTGCAGCGCGAACAGCCGATAGAGCCGCCAGCGCGGGGCGAACGCGACGGCTCCCAGCCCGGCGATCCAGACAATGGCCGCTGTCGGTCCGAAAAGAACGACCAGGCTGGAGAGATAGCCGGGCAGCGAAAGCGCGATGTTCTTGCCCTTCACGCCGTTCGCGCCGAGTTCCAGGAAGGGGAAGCCGTGCTCGGCCTGCCACCAGACATTGGGCGCGACGACGGCGAGCGCGATCAGCGCCGCGAGATAGGGCCAGCGCGTCAGCAACCCGCGGCGCAGCGGCGTGAAGGGCAGGGCGACGGCAAGCGCCACAAGGTTGAAGGCGATCAGGTATTTGGTCCACAGCGTCAGCCCGACGATGATCCCAAATGGGATCCAGCGGCGATGGTCGCCATCCCGCAGCATCTTCACCAGAAGCCCGGCGCAGCCTATCCAGGCGACGGGTGTGAACAGGTCTGTCGTCAGCAGCGACCCCAGCGCCATGTCGAATGGCGCCAGGAAGACGCACAGCCCCGCCAGCCAAGCCGCGAATAGGCCGCCATTCAGCAGGCGGACCAGCCAGATCGCGCCGGCGATGCAGGCGACAGCCATCAGGGTCGGCAACGCGCGCAGCGCCAGCAACGAGCCAGGTGCGGCCCAGTCGGCGAAACCGGCAATCAGCGGGATGACCGGCGGCTGATCGACATAACCCAGTGCCGGATTCCGGCCGCAGACGATGAAATACAGCTCGTCGCGGAAGAAGTCGTAATGCAGGTCGGCATAGGCGTGGACGATCAACGCCAGAACGCCCAGTACCAGCGCCGGGCGGGACAATGGGCCGCCGCCTGCCGTCATGCGGTCTCGCTCTTCAGCGGCCGCGACAGCAGCCCGGCGATGGTGCGGTCGATATCCGCCCCGTCTTCGACGATCGCGGCGACAGCGCTCGCGATCGGCATCTCGATTCCATAGCGGCCGGCCAGCGCGACCACGGCCTGCGCCGAGGCGACGCCCTCGACCACGCCTTCGATCTCGGCGCCGGCTTCCGACAGCGTCTTGCCTTGACCCATCAAGAAACCGAGGCGGAAATTGCGCGACGTGGTGGATGTCGCGGTGAGGTTCAGGTCACCCATGCCGGCCAGCCCGGCGAAGGTCGCCTGGTCGGCGCCCATCGCCCGGCCCAGCCGCGCGGTCTCCGCCAGACCGCGGCTGATCAGCGCTGCGCGGGCGTTCTCGCCGATGGCGCGCCCCGCGACGATGCCGCAGCCGATGGCGATGACATTCTTGATCGCCCCGCCCAGTTGGACGCCCACCGGATCGGTCGAGACATAGGGGCGGAAGCTGGCGCTGCTCAGCGCATTGGCGATCCGCTCGGCGACAGCAACGTCCGTGCAGGCCACGGTAACGGCGGTCGGCAGGCCGCGCGCGACCTCATGCGCGAAGCTGGGGCCGGACAACACGGCGATCGGGCGGCCGGGCAGGGTTTCGGCCAGGATGTCGGACAGCAGCCGGTCTTCCGGCCGCGCGATCCCCTTGGCGCAGATGACGAGCGGCAGGTCGGCAGCGATGTGCGGCGCCAGACGTGTGGCGACGCCGTGCAGTTCCTGCGCCGAGCAGACAAACAGCAGCATGTCGATCTGTTCGAGCACCGCCGGATCGCCCGCGACAGAGAGGTCCTCCGCGGTGAACGGGCCGCGGCGGCTCCACAGGATCGGGTCCGACCCCGCGCGCTTCGCCGCCAGCGCCAGGGCAAGGCCCCAGGCGCCTGCACCGGCGATGCCGACCCGCGTCACGCCTTGGCTCCAGCGACGGCCGACGCCTGGTCCAATGGCCAGCGCGGGCGCGGCGCGAAATCCAGCGTATCGGCCGGGCCGATGCTAAGCCGCTCGATCCCGGCCCAGGCGACCATGGCGGCGTTGTCGGTGCAGAGGCCGATGGGTGGCACGGCCAGGGTCATGCCATGTTTTTCCGCCAGGCCGGCCAGTGCCGTCCGGATCGCTGTGTTGGCGGCGACACCCCCCGCCACAACCAGGGGGCGGCCGGCGCCATGCCGCGCCTCGAACATCGCGACGGCCCGCTTTGTACGGTCGACCAGCGATGCCGTAATCGATGCCTGGAAAGCGGCGGCGAGATCAGCCTTGGCGGTTTCATCCAGCGGTTCCGCGTGGGCGATGGCCTGGCGCAGCGCGGTCTTGAGGCCGGAGAAGGAAAAGTCGGCATTCGGCCGTCCGACCATCGGCCGGGGCAGCGGAAAGCGCTTCGGGTCGCCGTTCGCGGCTGCGCGCTCCAGGGCCGGGCCGCCGGGGAAGCCCAGACCCAGCATCGCAGCGGCCTTGTCGAAGGCCTCTCCCGCCGCGTCGTCGATGGTGGTGCCCAGCCGGCGGTATTTGCCGACGCCTTCGACCTCCAGCAGCTGGCAATGTCCGCCCGAAACGAGCAGCAGCAGATAGGGGAAGGTAAGCGGTGCATCTTCCGGCGCGGTCAGACGCGCCGTCAGCGCGTGCGCCTCCAGATGGTTGACCGCGACGAAGCCCTTACCCGCGCTGGCGGCGATGGCCTTGGCTGCCATGACGCCGACGATGACCCCGCCGATGAGGCCCGGGCCGCCGGTCGCGGCGACCGCGTCGATATCCACCAGCGTCACGCCGGCCTCGGCCAGAGCGCGGGAGATCACCTCGTCGAGATGTTCTAGATGTGCGCGCGCCGCGATCTCGGGCACCACGCCGCCATAAGGCGTATGCGCCGCGATCTGGCTGTGCACGACATTGGACCGGATGCGCCGGGCGCCGTCGACGACCGCAGCGGCGGTTTCGTCGCAGCTCGTCTCGATGCCCAGGACGAGCCTGTCCTTGGGGGTGTTCTTATCCATCGCGCTTGTTTAAGCCCTTTCGCCGACAGGGGTCGAGGTCCTAAAGAACTCGGCAGGAGATATGAGCATCGGCAATGAGCAGTGAATTGAAGATCGGCACGCGTGGCAGTCCGCTGGCGCTGGCCCAGGCGGAGATCGTCCGGAAGCTGGCGGTCGCCACCGGCCTCGTGGCGGAAGATGCGATCGAAACGATTGTCATCAAGACCAGCGGCGACCGGATCCAGGACCGCAGCCTGGCCGATATCGGCGGCAAGGGCCTGTTCACCAAGGAGATCGAGGAGGCGCTGCTTGACCACCGGGTCGACGTCGCGGTCCATTCGCTGAAGGATCTGCCGGCCTGGATGCCGGAAGGCCTCGGCTTGGCCGCGGTGCTGAACCGGGAGGACCCGCGCGACGCGTTGCTGTCGCCGGTCGCAAGCACCATCGCCGCGTTGCCCCAGGGTGCCCGCGTCGGTACCTCCAGCCCACGCCGAAAAGCGCTTTTGCTGAGTCTCCGCCCGAACCTGGAGATCGTCGAATTTCGCGGCAATGTCGGCACGCGCCTCGCCAAGCTCGCGGCGGGCGAGGTGCAGGGAACCATACTCGCCATGGCCGGCATGGCGCGGCTGGGCCTCGATGTCGAGCGCCATCCGTTGGACCCGGCGGAAATGCTGCCCGCAGCGTGCCAGGGCGCGATCGGCCTCGAAATCCGGCGCGACGATGAACGGATGACGGCGCTCTGCAATGCGCTCAACCATTCCGTCTCCGCCATTGCCGTCGCGGCGGAGCGCGCATTCCTGGCAACATTGGACGGATCGTGCCGGACGCCGATCGGCGCGCTCGCCACTGTCACCGGCGGTCGGGTCGCGCTCGACGGGCTGGTCGCCCGGCCAGATGGGGCGACCCTGATCCGCCGCCAGGCCGAGGCGCCGATTGCTGACGCCGACAGGCTTGGCCGCGAACTCGGCCTCATGATCAAGGCGGAGTCGCCGCCCGATTTCTTTGCTGCGGCGGAGCTTGGGCGCTAGACAGTGCCGGACGTGACGAACCTTGTCGTCATTACGCGCCCGCGGGACGAGGCAGAGCAGGTTGCCGCTGCGCTTCAGGCCCTGGGCTATCGCACGCTGATCGAACCGATGCTGCGCGTCACGGCGCTGCCGGCCGCGATTCCCGATCTCAGCGCCTACGACGCACTCGCTTTTACCAGCGCCAACGGCGTACGTGCCTTCGCTGTCAAGTCGGACGAGCGTGCATTGCCGGCATTCGCTGTCGGCGCCCGCACGGCCGAGGCGCTTGCGGCAAGCGGTTTCACCGATATCCGGATCGCCGAGGGCGATGCTGAGGCTTTGGCGCGATCGATCCGCAAGGCGCCCGCCGTTTCCCATGTGCTCCATATCAGCGGCGTCACGATTGCGCGCGATCTGGCGACGTTGCTGCGGCAGACCGGTAAGTCCATCGAGCGGTTGCCGCTTTACGACGCGATACCGGCCGATGACCTTTCTCAGGATTTGGTGGCGACCCTGTACGCATGTACGATGGGGCGCGTACTGTTCTATTCGCCGCGTACGGCCGCGACGTTCGGAACGTTGGTCAACAACCATGGTTTAGCGGACATGATCCGGTCATTCACCGCAATTTGTCTCAGCGGCCAGGTCGCGGCGAAGGCGACGGGACTGCCGTGGGCGGGCATCGCCGTCGCGGCCCGTCCGACATCGGAATCCTTGCTGTCCCTGCTGCCGCCGGTCGGATCCCGGCATGGCTGATACGCCCGAATCCGCTTCCGTTACCGAACGGATCATCGAGCGCTTCGGCGGCATCCGGCCAATGGCGGCAAAGCTGGATACGCCTGTCACCACCGTCCAGGGCTGGAAGAAGCGCGGCATCATCCCGCTGACCCGTCATCCGGACATATTGGCGGCTGCCGCCCGCGAGGAACTTGCGCTCGATGCCGACGAGCTCGCCGCCGCCGATCCCACCCCGAGCCGGGTCGAGCGCCCTGTGGAGACCGTCGCCTTGCCGCCATCGCCAACCCAAGCGCCCCCGTCCGCGCCAAGCCTTCCGGTAGCGCCAGCGGAAACGATCGTCGTCAAGCGTGGCGGCGCAGTGGCCTATCTCGCCCTCCTGATCTCCCTTTTAGCACTCCTGGCCGTGGTGGGCGGAGGATACGCAGCCTGGCAGTTCTATCTGCAGCCGCTTCAGGCCCGCGTCGCCGCGCTGGAAGCGCATGAGGGCGGCAACGCCGATCTCGACGCCCGTATCGCGAAGCTCGAGGCGCAGCAGGCCCAAGGCGGACCGATCCCGTCTGTCACAGCGCAGGCGCAGCCAAAATCGGCAGCGGCACCGGACGGCGAGCGGCTGGCCGCGATCGAGCAGCAGTTGAACGACCTCAAAGGCGCGACCGCGCAATCGGCTCAGATCGCCAAAGGCCTTACCGATCTCCAAGTCGCGGCCGGCGGGCGGGAATTGCTGGCGCAGTCGATCCGCGACATCCAGACCAGTACCGCGGCGACGCAGGGCGAGGTCGATCGCCTGGCGACGCAGGTTGCCGCCGACCGGGCGCGCCTGGATGCCGCCGAGAAATCATTGTCCGAGCGGCGGCAGCAAGGCTTGCGCGCCGAGGCGGCGATTCTCGGGGTCGGCCAACTGCGCGACGCGCTCGCGACGTCGAAGCCCTATGTCTCACAATTGTCGGCGCTGCGCGCTCTCGTTGCCATGGACCCGGAAATGACGGCGCAGCTGGACCAGCTAAAGGCGAACGCCGAAAACGGCGTTCCGACGCTCGAAGACCTGCAGAAGGAATTCGCCCGGCTGGCACCCGATATCGTGCGCGGCGCCGTGGTCGGCGACGGGCAAAGCTGGTGGCGACAGGCGCTTTATCACGTGGAATCGGTGATCTCGGTCCGCCGCATCGGCGATTCGGTGCCGGGTGACGAGGTGGATGCGATCGTCGCCCGCGCCGAGGGCAAGCTGGACGAGGGCGACATTCAGGGCGCCATCGACGGGCTTGCGGCGCTGAACGGGCTGCCGGCTGAAACGGTCGGACCGTGGGTTGCGGAAGCGAAGCAGCGTATCGCGGCGGACCAGGCCGAGGCTGAATTGACCCGGTTGGCGATCGCGCGCGTATCGGCGGGCACCCTTCCGGCCCAGCCCACGCAGCCGCCTCCCGCGCCTCCCCAAATCAATCCCCCGGCGGCGCAATGATCCGCGGCCTGGGCTATTTCATTCAGCTTGTCCTGCTCGTGCTGGCCGCCGTCTGGCTGGCGGAACAGCGCGGCGCGGTTTCTATCCAATTGCATGGGCGGCTGATCGAGACGTCGGCTGGCGTGCTGCTCCTGATCGTTATCCTGGCCGCGGTGGTGCTGCTGGCGCTCTGGCGGCTGTGGCGCAGCCTGTTGGGTACGCCGCACATGATCGGGCGGTTGCGCCATCGGCGCAAGCGCGCGCGGGGCTATACCGCGCTCATCCGCTCGCTGCACGCGCTGGCTTCCGGCGAGGGTGCGTTGGCGCTGCGACATGCCAGTGACGCCGAGGCGGTGGGCGAACCGGCTGTCTCCCACCTTGCCGCGGCGAACGCGGCCGAGATGGCGGGCGACCTGCCCCGTGCCCATGCCGAATACACGCGTCTCAAGGATCGGCCCGATACCGCGCTAATCGGGCTGAAGGGCCTTGCCGGCCTGGCTGAGAAAAAGGGCGATTTGAATCGCGCGCGCGAACTGGTGCAGCAGGCCCACAAGATCGCGCCGAAAAGCCCATGGGCGGCGCGCGCGCTGTTTTCGCTCCAGACCCGCACCGGCGCGTTCGCCGAGGCTGAAAAGACCCTCGCGGAGGCTGTGAAATCCGGCGCGGTCACGTCGACCGAGGCCGATCCGCTGCTCGCCCGCCTGCTGGTCGACCGCGCTCTGCAACTGGAGGCTGCCGGCAAGGATACGGAGGCCTTGAGCGACGCGGAGCGCGCCAATCAACTGGACCCGACCCTGTCCGATGCGGCGGCGCTCGGCGTGCGGCTGCTGACGCGGTCGGGGCGAACGCCAGCGGCGGAGCGGATGCTGACGCGCAGCTGGGCGGCCAAGCCCGGCCGCTCGCTGGCGAGGGCCTGGATGACGCTGGCGCCCAAGACCGACACGACCGCGCGCCTGCGGCAGGCGGAACGCCTGAACGGGCTGCTGCATGACAGCGAGGAAGGACGGCTGGCGCTGGCCGAGGCCGAGCTGGCGGCCGGCCGCTGGGCCGAGGCACGCGGGCACCTGACCGGCCTGATCGCCGCAAAGCCGGGCGGCGTCACAAATGCGCGCTATTGTTCCCTGATGGCCTATCTTGAGGCGGCATCGGGCAACGAAGCCGCTGCGCGCGACTGGTTCGAGAAATCGCTTGGCGAGGTTGCGCCTAGCGATGGTGGGCTGACGACGGCCGCCTAACGACGGTTGCGGTGAAGGGCCAGCAGGCCCCAGCCGGCGATCAGCCCGACGGCGAAGCCCCCGACATGCGCGCGCCAGGCGACCGGCAGGCCGTTGCTGCCGATATTGAAAACCCCCATCACGATCATCGGTCCCAGCACCAGCACAATCATCAGTGCAAGGCTGATCGGCCGCCGGCCCAGCCGGTTCAGTCCCATCATGATGATCAGCGCGCCGAACAGGGCGCTGATGCTGGCCGATGCACCCAGCAATACTTCCTGACCGGGCGCGCTTGACGTCACCGCCTCGAACAGCGCGCCGGCAATGCCGCCGCCGAAATAGACTGCCAGGTACCAGGCTTTGCGCAACACCCGCTCCAGGCCGGATCCGAAGGCGAGCAGCGCGGTCATGTTGACGACGAGGTGGGTCCAGTCCGCATGCAGGAACTGGTAGGTGATCAGTGTCAGGAAGGTTTGCGCATCGAGCGGCGCGGCCGTGTCGAACGCCAGATTACCGACGACCAACTCGTCCCGCGCCTCGGGCAGGAACTGTCGTGCGATATGGACCAGCAGGTTGATCGCGATCAGCCAGGCCGTAACCGGCGGAATCCGGAACATCGGCTCCTTGGCCGTCACCGTCGCCTGCTCATAGGCGGAATCTGTCGAAGGCGGGATTGGCGGCTGGTCGGTCAAGATGCGCTTTTATGCCTGTCGCTCAGGCTTCGGGCAATCGGGTGCGAAGGGATTCACTGGAAATCCGTACGCCGCCGCCGATCCCGCCCGGCGCGGCCTTGCATCGCGCGTCGTCTTTTGCGTATGGTGCGGCCCGCCTTGGCGCCCCGTGCGTTAGCCGAAATAGCTCAGCGGTAGAGCAACCGATTCGTAATCGGTAGGTCCGCGGTTCAAATCCGCGTTTCGGCACCACACTTTCCACACATTCCGGCGATAGTACTCGGCATCTCCAGTTCGGTGACGCTTCAGCTTGCCGCGCAGGTTTTTGGCTGCCCGACGGTGAAATCGGGTGGCTGGGCCGCCGGTCTTTGATCAGATTGGTTGCTGCCGAATGTCATCGATTGTTGTTGTAGGTTTACCAGTCAACGCAAACCAACGGTGTTAAGATGAAAATTGTCGCCGCGGCGCTTCCTATTATCATGCTCGCCGCCATGCCCGCTAAGGCCCAAACGCTTCTGGACGGTACATTCAACGGCAGCTTTTCCTGCCCCAAATATCAGGGCATCACGAATGCACTCGTGACGTTCACCGTGACCGGGACGCGCATCAGGTCATTGATGACGATCTATCACAGCCAGAACAGCAAGTACGGCTTCGCCACATCCGTGCTCGACTATACCGGCTACTACAACGCCGCCAAGCGGACGTTTCAGCTGACAGGGTACAACACTGTGGGCATGGAGCCGCGGGACTGGACGTACGATCAGAACATTCACGGTTCGCTCGATACGACCGGAACCAAGGTCACGATGCAGGGGAATATCGCCTGTACCACGCTGTATGCCCAGCGCGTGACGCAGACGAGCGCGCTGAAGAAGTAAGGCGTGCCCGGGCGCTCGATCAGGCGACGATCTCGCCGATCGTTTTCGTTGTCTGCATCGAGCCGGCACCCCAGCGGTCGGCCGGGACGCCCATGATCTGCTGCACCGTCAGCCCGACCCGGCTGATCGGATCACCGTTGCCGGCCACGTGCAGCCCGGTCTTGATGCGCCCGCCGGCCTTGCCGATCAGCATGATCGGGATGCCGTCGACCGAGTGCGTTTTGGCGAACTGTGTGTCGGAATGGGCCATCAGCAGCGTGTTGTCGAGCAGCGTGCCGGGCCCTTCCTTGACCACAGCCAGCGCCTGAACGAAGGCGCCCAGCGCGGTCAGGCTCTGCTCGACGAACCAGGTCGCCTGTGGTTGATAGCCGACTGCGGCATCCACCTGCTCCTCATGAGTCAGCTGATGGTGCGTGGTCGAGCTGCCGGTCTTGCGCAAAGATGAAGCGCTATCGGAGAAAACGACGTTGAAAACGCGCGTCTGGTTGCAGGCGACGGCCATCGCCAGCAGGTCGGCCATCAGCGTGTGCGTGGCCGCGGCCTGGACCACCTCGGTGCCGACCGGCCCCTCCCTGGGCGCTTTGGGGACATGGCAGGCCTCGGCCGGCGGCGGCTTCTGAAGCTGCAACTCCAGCTGCTGCTCGACCTGGCGGACCGAGGTAAAATACTGGTCCAGCCGCGCCCTATCCTCAGCGCCGACAGTCTGCAGGAAATGCGCGCGGTGTTCGGACACCGCCGACAGCACGCTTCTGCGCAACATGATCCGAGGGTCGGGCTTGAAGTCGGCGGCGTTGGGATCCTGAAAGTCCGGCCCGAAGATACGGGTGTAGAGCGCCAGTGGCGAGGTTTCACTCGGGTTCCGCGCGCCGGCACTGCGCGCGCTATAGCTGTGCTTGGGGTCGCCGGTCGCCGTCACCTCAAGCGAGCGGAAACGCGTGGCGGTGCCGATCTGGTCGCCGACCAGGATGTCGATCGTGGGATTGGCGAAGTCGTCCGCCTTATCCGGCGCGAAGCCGGTGCGGACGGCGATGTTGCCGCTGGAATGCGGAAAGTTCGACCGCCCGTCCAGGATCGCCTTGAACCCGGACAACACGACCATCTGGTCCTTGAACGCCCCCACCGACTGCAGTTCGACCGGGATGTCGTAACCGGCGCCGACAGTCTTGGGTACGAAGCGGTCCGGCGTCATGCCGCAGCCCCAGAACCAGGTTCCGAAGCGCAGCGGCAGGCGCCCGCCGGCCGCCAGCGCGGTGCCGTTGGTATTGAGGAAGCAGTCCAGCAGCGGCAGAGCCACCGTGACGGCCGCCCCGCCGAGTATCCCCTTGAGCGCCTTTCGGCGCGTAAGCATGGCGTTCATCGCTGTGCCTCCTGAGTTGGGCGGCCCTGGGCGTCGGGCGCGATGCGATAGAACGCGTCCGACAGGGCGACGGTGCGCAACAACGCGGGCACCTTATAGCCGTCAGTCGCGAAGCGGCCTTTCAGCCATGCCAGATACTCCGCCTCGCCCGGCTGGATCGCGCGGCCGGTGCCGTAGCGGTAAACGTCGCTGACCAGACAGGCGACGGTCGCTGGGTTGTCATGCATCGCCCGGCCCAGGCCCGCCGCGTCCTTGAACGGGATGCCGTCGAGTTCGCCGGAGGCGTCGATCGGCGCGCCGTTCTCAGTCGCTCGGTACTGGCCGGCGCCGTCGAAATTCTCCAGCGCCAACCCAACCGGGTCCATGATCTTGTGGCAGCCGGCGCAGACCGCGTCCGTGCGATGCGCGGTCAGGCGGTCGCGCGCGGTCCGGTATTTCGGGTTGCCGGTATCCTGGACGATCGCGAAATTGACGTTGGCGGGCGGCATCGGCACCGGCTCGCACAGCAACAGCTCGCGAATCGCCTTGCCGCGCAATGTCGCGGAGCTGCGGCCCGGATGGGCGTGCAGTGTCAGGAAAGCGATGTCGGTCAGCAACCCGCCCCGCGGATCGTCGGCCGCGAATTCGTGCATCTCCCAGCCGGTCCTGGGTTCCACCGGCACGCGATATATCAGGCCCAGATTGCGCGTCAGGAAGGTTTTCCGGCTGGTGAACAGGTCGCGATAGTCGCCCTGACCCGCGATCAGGAAATTGGTTACCGTTTGCAGCGTCTGCTCGCGCGCGTCGTTCGCCACCTTCAGGCTGAACTTCGGATAGATCACCGAATCCTTGGCCAGCGAATCGAAGGAATCGAAGGCCAACATGTCGGCGAAATAGGCGCGCACGCCCTTCTCCAGCCGGGGTGAGGCCAGCATTCGGTCCACCTGCGCGGCGCGTTTGCCGGGATCGTAAAGGTCGCCGCGTCCGGCCGCCGCGAGCAGCTCCGGAT